>CAUQKD010000156.1:0-6077 GCA_963518365.1 uncultured Lachnoanaerobaculum sp.
CAAAAATATCTGCCAAAGAGAGTTGTTTTTGTGATATCATAGTAATGTCTCCTTTAGGGATGTGGTTTATGTTTGTTCAACTCAATTATATCACAAACCTAGAGGAGATTTTTATATTCAGTAACAAAAAAGTGTCGTATTTATACGGCTTTTGGCGTTTTGCAAACGCCTAAAAATGATACAAGATAATGAAAGGAGATGATAGAGAATGAGTAATATATTATTAACTTCAATCGGTACAGGAAAATATGATGTAAAAACGAAAGAAATTAAATACTTTGATGCAAGATATGCTGTAAATGAGGACAGATCTAATGTGGTAGAAAGTGCATACATATATGATGCTATGATTGAGTTGAAAAAAATAGATAAAATAATATTTATCGGAACTACAGGAAGTGATTGGCATGCCTTGTATGAGCATTTGTTCTACGAAAACAGCAATATAATTCCAGCTAAACCAAGAAATGAAGATTATGCATTTGAGCTATATGAACTTAAAGAAAGTAAAGAAAAAGACTTGAATAAGTGCAGACAAAAACTACAAAAATTGATTGATACAATGGGAGGTGTTTGCCTGGATATAATTATATTACATTATGGTTTCAGTATAGAAGAAATGAATGAAAACTTTTATAGACTTGCACAGGCGAAAAAATATATAGGAGAGGATGATGTGTTATCCTTTGATATCACACATTCATTCAGATCACTTGCATTCTATGAATTATTAGCTGTAAATTTCTTTAAACTGTCAATGAGTGAAGGAGATAGATTAGACTTTGTATCATATGCTATGTTTGAAGGGCAGGGAGACGATGGTATTACACCTATTGTAAACCAAGAACCTCTGTTAAGATTATTGGATTGGACAAAGGCAGCAGATGAGTTTAAAAGATTTGGAACAACGCATTTACTGGATCAACTTTTAAAAGACGGAGAAATTGATGACAGTAATATTTCACGAGCGGTAATAAAGGATGTAAAGATTGCATTGGAAAGATTATGTACTGCTGTAGATACCAACAATTTATCTGAATTAAGGAATATGGTAGCTAATTGCAAGAAAATTAAAGATAATGGTTCAACAGGAAATCATGTTATAGACTTTATATTTGATGAGATTTATGATAGATTCGGTAAATATCTGGATAAAGATGAAAACAATATTACATTATATGTAGAGTTTGCAAAATGGCATATTGAAAAGAATAGATATATTGCAGCGGCTATCACAATGATTGAAACAATGATAAAGCTTTGCTCTAATGAAAATTTGGGCAATACTGATACTATTAGAGAAAAACTAAGGAGTAATGCTGCGATAAGGAGATATTCCGGAGAGCATAAAGATTTTATAAAGTATTATAATGAACTTAGAGTGCTTAGAAACAAGTTATGTCATGCAGGAGATTGGAATAGGGAGGTGGATTTAAATAAATTAAAAAAATGTATAGAGGATTTCTTTGAATTATACAAGAAAAAGTATTTTGATAAAAAAGATATGCAGAATGATTTACGTATGACCGTTAATAGGTTTTAAAGCAATAGACCTGAGTATATTTTAAACTCTAGTAGTACAGACATTAATGAGCAGAAATTACCTGTAATGGAACTTAAGGAAGATGAATAGAGAAAGTAGGTAAATTATTATAAGAGGAGGAATATATTATGTCATCCACAATACTTATGGCTGTCAGTACATTTAACGGTAGAAATCACCCGAGAATGGAAACCGGAGATCAATTTCAAGGTGTAGGAAATGACGGCAAAGATATCATTATTGAGGAATGCAAATCTCAAGGAGAAAGTATAGTTCGTTATTTTTTGAAGCGAATGCCTCCGGAAGATGAAGTGAATTATTATAATGCTGTGCATTAGGAAAACCTTGGAACAGGATGAAAAGAATGGAATTGACAGCAATGGTAATATACACAGTGCAGTGTCATATCTGAAGGAAAGAATTGATGAATCACCTGAAAAAGGAAAACATAAAATAAACTATCAGGTGATAAAACTATATAAGAATCAACTTCCAACTGAACATAGACTTCAGGAAGCGGATATTATTAATCCGTCCATTCCTTTGATACCGGCATCTAAGGAAGAGGAATGTTATTTTCCGGATGATGAATTGGGAGCCATTGCAATGGCAGCAGAGTTTATACGCAGTAAAAAGAACCAGGAAAGAAGATCATTCAGACTATATATTGATACTCATGGAGGACTAAGGGATGTAGTAATTGCTCTAGGTGCAGTTATCTCACTGTTATCAGTGGGAGAAGCAATAAGGCCGAAGATGATAATGGGTATAAATATGGCTTCAGGCAGAATAGAGGATCAAAGTGCTGCATTTAATATTTTCAGCTTTTTCTCAGGCATCAATGATTTTCTACACTTCGGTAATGCGGATGTATTATCGGAATACTTTGACAGCAAAAATGAGTTTTCATATTTAACAGGAGCGGATCCGGCTGTACAAAATACCGCAAGGCAAATCACAAAGCATATGCAAAAGATTTCATTAGGTGCACAGATGTCTGATCCAAAACCGTTCCTTGAGGGATTAAAAGAACTTGGAGAAGAGTTTGAAGCCGGAGTAAGTGAAGACGGAAACAGTATATTGAAAGGTACATCGTTGGGAATCTTTGAGCAAAAAATAAAAGATGAATATGGTGATCTGCTAAAAGACCCCAATATTTTGGACCTTATTATCTGGTGTGTAAACAGAGGATTGATTCAGCAGGCTCTTACATTTATAGAATCTATGCTTCCTTATTATTATCAAGATAAAGAGATATTATTTTTTGATAATGAAGAACTGCAAAATTTTGAAGAGGATGAATACAGTGCATTTAACAGATATTTGAATAAATTCAGGTTTATAAATCAAGATAGAGGCGAAAAATTGGCTTTTTATGTATACCATTTGATAGAAGGAAGTAGAGAGTCTAAGGTAGATTGGATAAATTTAAGAAATCATGCTTTACGCTATTATTATCCCGTAAATAATAACCAAGGTGGTAGGTTGGAAATAAGAAGCAAATATATCCACAATGATAGGATTGGAAATATAGTATTAGATGATTTTAGAACTAAGGTGGTTCCTTTGTTACAAAGCCACCGCACTCTAAAAACAATTAGAAATGTATTTAACCACGGAAATTCCAACTATAGAGTAAGTATGATTAAATCAAAAAATTTTATTGTAAATTATATTAAGAATTTGAAGGAGATTGGAAAATAGGAAGAGTGTGAATTTGAATAAGCAAAGTTTGATACAATTTAGGGTTGATCAAAATTTAAAAATTTATGCTGAAGATATTTGTAAGCAACTAGGTATAGAACTGACAACAGTTCTTAGAATGTGTTTAAAAAAGATGGTTATACAAAAAGGTATACCTTTTTCTGTACATTTAAATATTGAAAAGGAAATTCACTCAAGTTGTAATTCCGAAAGTGTAGATTTGGAAGATAAAATTGAGAAAGGATTTGATATTGATTTCAATAAAATAAATGAAGAAGTAAATTTTGTGAGAAAAGAAAATAGGTTATAACCAAGGTGAAAATATGGAGAGAAAATTAGTCTCAATAGAAAACTCATTGCATCAGATACAGGAGTTTGTTATAGAAGAATATGATGAACATATTGTTTTGGCGGGTTTTTTATCACGTGGAATAGAAAATGTGGAAATCCCTGAAATGATTGAATGTAAACCTGTTACAGTAATAGGTGATGATTGCTTTTTTGTTTGTGATAATATTAAAACTGTGCTCTTTCCTGAAACTATAGTTTCAATTGGTATACAGGCTTTTGCAATGTGTAAAAGATTGAAGGAGATTATACTACCGGATTCTATTATAGAAATAGCACCATATGCATTTCGTGATTGCAAAGGAATCAAAAAGTTTGTGTTTTCCAAAAATATAAAATGTTTAAGGTGTGGAATTTTTTCATTTTGCAACCTCAATGATGCAGAAATAATATTACCGGAAGGATTAGAGGTTATTGAATGTAATGCATTCTTTTCAGCAGGTGATTTTGATTTAGTGATACCTGACAGTGTTAAAGAGATAGGGGTTGGAGCTTTTTACTGGGGACCACGTCCTATAACCGGTCTTCCTGAGGATAAAGGCTGGTACAGTCATTGGCCTTACGGAGAAAAAGTAATTGCTTCTGAATTACAAGGAAGAATTGCAGGATTTCATTATCTTGAGCATCAATGTATGCTTTATGATATTACTTTTGACTCAGACTCCGAGGTTAAGCAATATGTATATCCATGTGATTATATTGATGGAAATATTCGCTTTTTAAATGATAAAAATAAAAAAATAGTACAAGAAGATATAAAAAAATATTGGGGAACAGAAGAAAAAATTAAAAATGCTTATAAAATTATGAATGCATGGAAAAGGGGATTTATAGCTCCACATTAATATATCTAAAACACATTTTATTTTATAAACAAGTATTACATACATATAAATATATTTTTTAATAGAAGGCAGTAGCATTGAATGATGCTACTGTTTTTTATTTTGTTTAGATAAACTACTACAGAATAACTGTAGAAAATGAAGATAGAGTATATATAACATGTTTGGATATTATTTATAGTAAAGGTAATAACATAAGAAGACAAGCTTGTTAGGTAGCAACGGAGAAACCGTTTCCATTCCTTATAGGTAAGGTACTTACGTAGCTGAGATGGTATGGCGTAAAGTTAAGCTTTATTCAGTTTCCATTCCTTATAGGTAAGGTACTTACACTTAGTACAGGAATATGGACTTCAGTATGCAGGCTATGTTTCCATTCCTTATAGGTAAGGTACTTACCAAGAATGAATCCTAAGTCACTGGTTTCGCGTGATTGCTTGTCTGTCTGGGAGTTTCCATTCCTTATAGGTAAGGTACTTACAACTGCATTTAAGCCATTGTGATAGGTGAAAACGCTTGTTTTGACCCAAGACCATTGTATTACAGGCTAAAAAGTCTGTCAATCTATTTTTAAGAATGGCTTAAAATGGGGCTTTTCAGGGTGTCGTGATTGTATACAATCAGTGACAGACTTTTTTTATTTATTGTATGAAAAGAGCATTTGTAAGTATTGATATAAAAATAAAGATATTAAAACAAAAATATGGTATTATTTCGAATAAAATCCGTTTAAAATAGCAATTTTAAATCAAGGAGGACTCTCAAAAACTTATATATCAGAATATTATAAAAAACAAGCAAATAAGAACAGATAATGTAATTACAAATACATACTATAATATGTACTTGTAATTACATATTTAAAATCAAAAATAGAGGTCGACAGACTTTTTCTTTACATATAGAAACATGAGTATATGGAGTTCATACATTTTATATCACTATAGGTCTCCCCAGCGACATAAATGAAAATATACCGACTGCAAGCTCGACATCGTCCTGATCTTTTACAGATATATTGTAGACGGAGATTTTCTTTCCTTTCTTTATCTCTGTGGCTGTAGCGGAAAGTTCCTTTGTGTTTATTCCTGCACGCAGATAGTGGAAGTTGCCGTCTATTGTAGTAACATGTATTCCGTAGGAACTTGCGGCGGCACCGCCTACAATATCTGCAATAGTATAAAGGCATCCTCCATGTAATGAGCCTATGGGATTCAAAAGTTCTTTTGTGACTTTCATTGTGGCTTTGGCATAGCCGTTTGAAAGCTCGGTAAGTTCTATACCAAGTAATTTTGCAAAGTTGTTGTTTATATTTCTAAATGATTTCAGTTTCTCATAATCCATATGCATCCTCCCGATAATTGGAATTTACTCCGATTGATTTTAATAATTATACAATAAAATGTACCATATAAAAATATCATTTTTATTTTACCCGTAATAATATGTATTGTATTAATGAAATATATGTGCTAATATATCAAGGTAAAATTTAATTTGTTTATATTTCAGCCATTGTTTTTAGAATGAATCGTACTACATAGGGGGTAGTGCGTCAATTTTAAAAGCAATGGCTTTTTGCTGTGCTTTTTTGAACCTTGAAAATCAAATCCGCAGATGCAAATGACGTCCGGCCG
>CAUQKD010000157.1:0-5998 GCA_963518365.1 uncultured Lachnoanaerobaculum sp.
CACAATTCCACCTCCATTGTTCGAATTAGACTTGAAAATCCAAAAAAAAAGGACTTTGCATCCTTTAATCTCTCACATTCTAGCACAATAACTGACTCCCGTCAAGCACTATTTTTCTTGTCATTTTTGTAAATATGGTATAAATTCGGCTTGACAAACTACTTTAAAGTTTTAGAATTGTACAGGAAGTAAACATAATTTAATGGAGGCGTTCATTATGGAAAAGCTAAAGTTATTTCTTAAGCGAAAGGATGTTGTTATCTCGGCAAAAAGATACGGTATCGACGCTTTGGGAGCTATGGCACAGGGACTGTTTTGTTCACTTTTAATAGGTACTATTATCAATACTGTAGGAAAGCAGTTTAATATAGGCTTTCTTACAAGCACAGTGGCCACCATTGCGGGAGTGGACTATACTGTAGGTTCTCTTGCAAGCGCCATGAGCGGACCTGCAATGGCGGTAGCTATCGGCTATGCACTTGCCACTCCGCCGCTTGTACTGTTCTCACTGATTACAGTGGGTTTTGCATCCAATGCGCTTGGAGGTGCAGGAGGACCGCTTGCTGTACTTTTTGTAGCAATAATAGCTTCTGAAGCGGGAAAGATGATATCAAAGGAAACAAAGATTGATATTCTCATCACTCCGCTTGTCACTATCTCGGTCGGAATACTTTTATCCGCACTGCTTGCACCTACCCTCGGAAAGGCCGCTATGAAGCTTGGAACAGTCATCATGTGGGCTACAAGCCTTCAACCTTTCCTTATGGGAATACTGGTCTCACTCCTTGTAGGCGTGGCACTTACACTTCCCATTTCATCTGCAGCCATATGTGCTGCACTCGGACTTACAGGACTTGCAGGCGGTGCCGCACTGGCAGGCTGCTGCGCGCAGATGGTCGGCTTTGCAATTATCTCATTCCCTGAAAACAAATGGGGCGGACTTATCTCACAGGGTATCGGTACATCCATGCTTCAGATGGGCAATATTGTAAAGAACCCGAGAGTTTGGATAGCGCCATGTATCACATCCATGATTACGGGACCTATAGCAACCTGTATATTCAAGTTGCAAATGAACGGTGCCGCAGTATCATCCGGTATGGGTACCTGCGGTCTTGTAGGTCAAATCGGAGTGTATACAGGATGGGTAAATGATGTAACAAGCGGTGCCAAATCCGCTATAACCTCATTTGATTGGATTGGACTTATTATGATATCCTTTATCCTACCTGCCGTTATCACACCTGTTATCCATATGTTCGTAAGAAAAGCGGGACTTGTAAAGGACAGAGATTTAAAACTCTAAAGAAAAAAGCAGCTTAATGATTATCTCACTAAGCTGCTTTTTTTATAGCAGTCTGAATACCTGTTCCGCCGTATCTGTAAGATTTTTCTTTGCAGTATCTGTTTGCATCGCTTCTTCCAATGTAACTATTCTTCTAAGAATAGGGAAAAACGCATCTACTCCATGCTCATTGCACACTCCTGCGTCCTCTGTAACACTTCCCGAAAATGCTATGACTTTTTTATTATACTTCTTTGCAATATTTGCTACACCTACAGGTGCCTTACCCATTACAGTCTGACTGTCAAGTCTTCCCTCACCTGTAACCACAATATCAGCATCCTTTACATAATCTTCAAGCCTTGTTTCATCAAGTACTATCTGTATTCCCGATTCCATCTTTGAATTTGTAAAGTTGTGGAATGCATAACCGAGTCCGCCTGCAGCACCGCATCCCGGATATGTGGAGTCGGCATCTTTATACTTTTCCTTTACAAGATTTGAAAAGCTGTAAAGCCACGCATCCATATCTTCAACCATTTCCTTTGTGGCACCTTTTTGAGGTCCGAACACCGCACTGCAACCAAGTTCACCACAAAGCGGATTGGTAACATCACATGCCACTCTGAATGTACACTCAGTCAGCTCTTTTAAGACAGTTTTATCTTCTATCTTTACAATATCTCTGACACCTGCCGCACCGTATCCTACCTGCTTGCCTTCAATATCAAAAAACTCATATCCCAGAGCCTGAAGCATTCCTACTCCGCAGTCATTTGTAGCCGAACCGCCTATGCCGACAATAAAATGTCTGCAACCTTTTTTGACAGCATCTTTTATCATCTCTCCCACACCGTATGTGGTGGTATGAAGCGGATTTTTTTCGTCACCGCTTACAAGTGTAATACCTGCAGCCTGTGACATCTCTATGATTGCGGTCTTTGTAGACTCTACTATTCCGTAAACAGCATTTACCTTTTTGCCTACAGGTCCCGTTACTTCCACATTTATAAGCTTACCTCCCATTCCTATCGAGAGAGCCTCCACCGTTCCTTCTCCACCGTCTGCAAGCGGTCTGATCTCAACTTTTGCATCTTTTTTTGCCTTAAGTATACCCTGCTTTATAGATTCTCCGGCTTCCAAAGATGACATACTTCCCTTAAATGAATCAATAGCGACAACAACTCTCATTTTCTCACTATTTCTCCTTTCATTATACTGCTTCCAGTTTATCATAATAATAACCGGTTTTACACTTAAAAATTCAACTGAAGTATCAAAGTTTTTCTACTAAAAAAGATGGAGTTTCCTCCACCCTTTTAAACAACTTATTTTAGAAGCTCGTCATAGCAAGCCGCTACACCGTCTTTTTCTATCTTTTCAAACCATCTGTTTACTATATCGTACATATCGCTAAGGTCTTCACCCCAGTAATCTTCTCTCTTTAAGATTTCCGCTACCGAAGCGCTCTTCACAAACTTTACAATCTCTTCACCGTCATTTGCCTCATCCGTCTTATAAAATGCAATGAGTGCAGCCAATGAAAAACTTAAAATCTCAGGATACTTTCCGTTTTCAGCCTTATATTCCAAGATTGTAGGAAGTACTCTGGCTCTGAATTTTGAAACAGAATTAAGTGCAATTGATAAAAGCTGATGCTTTATAAAAGGATTTGAAAATCTCTCAAATACAGCCTCACCAAACTTCCTGTTGTCCTCGGTATCTCCTATTGTAGGTATTATTTCCTCAAATACTGATTTTCTAAGAAGTGATGATACCTTTTCATCTTTCATGCACTCTCCTACTGTCTCAAGTCCGTACAATCTTGCAGCTAAAACCATTGAAGTATGCGCTCCGTTAAGTATACGAACCTTTCTCTTCTTATACGGATCCACATTGTCTGTCCAAACTACATTAAAGCCTGCCTTTTGTAGCGGAAGCTCATCCTCGTGATTTCCCTGTATTACCCAAAGGTGGAAGATCTCGGCTGTATCCATCATATTGTCCTTTTGACCGATTCTCTCCTCAAGTGCCTTATGTTCATCTCTTGGGAATCCTGTAACAATTCTGTCAACCAATGTAGAACAGAAACTGTTTTCTTTTTCAAGCCATGAAGCAAAATCCGCTCCAAGCTCCCATTTGGAGGCATACTGCTTACAACATTTTAAAAGTTCTTCACCGTTGTGATCTATAAGTTCACATGAAAGTATAATAAATCCCGGCAATCCTGCTTTAAATCTCTCATATAAAAGAGCTGTAAGTTTTGCCGGAAAGCTGTTTTCAGGTGAATCGGAAAGCTTGTTATCATCTTCATACACTATTCCGGCTTCCGTTGTATTTGAAACAATAAATCTGAAATCAGGATTCTTTGCAAGATTCAAATATCCTTCATAGTCCTCATATGGATTTATACATCTGCTGATAACATCTATATGAGTATGCTCATCTACCACCTTACCGTTATCAACTCCTCTTAGGAAAAGATTGTATTCACAGTTTTGTGCTTCAAGCATCTCACACATACCGGTCTTTATAGGTTGAACAACCACAACCGAACCCTCAAATAAACCCTTGTCATTTAATTTCTGGAAGAAATAGTCTACAAATCCTCTCAAAAAACCGCCTTCACCAAATTGGATGATTCTCTCTTTAGCCTTCATATTATACTCCTAATATTTTTTATTAACTACTGCAGCCACTGCCATCAGCAATCTGTTATCATTGAAATAATTTTACATACTTCAATGTTATCTTTCAGCTTCCACATCTTAGCTTTATACATCGATATATTTGCTTCATATCTTCAGACTTTATTTTCTTTTTCGCCCTCTAATAATGTAAGCGTTTACATTTTTGAGTATATACTATTTAAAATTCTTTGTCAATCAAAAAAGACAGCCAAAAGCTGCCCTATAATTACTCATCTGTCCAAATATATTTTTCAGGATTGCACCATCCACATATATAATCAAGCATATCCGCAAACCACTCTTTTGATAATCCTTCCTCTAAGCTTTTATAATATTCAAAAAACATATTATATACAGAATCTTTTGAAATTCCCAAATCATGTATAGCGATTAATAAATCATACCCCTGTTTACTGTAATCAGAAAAATTCGATTCTGTAACAGCTTTAGAAAGTTGTTTTATCTTATCAAATAATATATCAATATCATTCATTTGTTTACCTCTATATTTTGATTAAGAAAGCCGACAGCCCCATGTCTATCTATAAATCCTCTACATCTATCGCCTTTATTCCGTTTCTCCTTAATAAATCTGCAAATACACCCTGTCCTGATATAATTTTTCCTGAAAATGAACCGTCATATATTGCATTAACTCCACATGACGGACTTCTGGACTGTAATATAACAATATCTGCATTATGCTCTTTTACTGTCTCAAGCGCTCTCCTTGCTCCTTCACGGAATTCTTTATCAACAGATGTGCCGTCCTTGAGACTGACTATACCGTTTACTATTTCCGCAGGTTCTCTTGGAATAGGCAGTCCACCAAGGACTTCCGGACAAACAGGTATTACCTCATGTCCTTTGGTATAATCTCTTACCTTTTCACTATAATTATTTCCGCCGTTATATTTACAATTTTCTCCAAGTAAACAGGCACTTACCGCTATTTTCATTCTAATAACCTACACTTTCTATAAATCTTTTCAATAATTTCCGATTTGAATTCTATATACTTATCTATATCATCCGGATAAAGTACTGCTGCCTTTTCTTTCACCTTTGAATACTCAGCTGCTAAATCAGGATTATTTTTCAAAAAATTTCTAAATGTAATATGTTTAAAAAGTTCCTTGGAATCTTTCGGGCATACATATAAATGATGTGTCATCAATTCTTCTTTTCCGGAGTATGAAAAAGCTTCTCTACCTTCAATACCCAAATCCCCCTCGTGTTCATATCCTTTTTTATTGAGTAATTCTTTAATAATTGCAAATTTGTCCTTTTCAATAACAATATCAAGGTCAATGACTGGTTTTGCAGACAGGCCTTCGACAGATGTGCTTCCAACATGTTCAATTTTGATTGAATTGTAAATAATATCTTTACCTAATGAAGCTACTATCTTTTCATATTCATATTTCCATTGCGGATTCCATTTTTCTACTACGACTCTTTTTGTTCTCATTTACCGGTCACCTCCACAAATTCTAACTATGATTTCTCTATCTCAAATCCAGATACATTATATCAAAATCTATATATGAATCTCCTATTTTAAAATATGCGAAAGATGTACCGATTTTTCTGAATCCAAACTTTTCATAGACATGAATTGCCCTAAAATTATCACTTCTGACTTCAAGATTTATTATCTCAATACCATGTGATTTGGCATACTCTATCGCCATTTTAAGCAGTCTGCTTCCAAGACCTTTATTCCATTCCGATTTCAAAACAGTAATACCAAGTTCCGCCCTATGATTCATTCGCCTTGGCAATCCGCTTAGGCTTACATCTCCAACGATTTCACCATCTCTCCATGCAAAAAATGAACATGATCTTTCATCTTTCAAAACAGAACGGATATATTCTTCCTCTCCTTCAACAGAAATAGGAAAACCTTCCGCTCCAAATGACAGATTATCCGTCTCTGCTCCTATCTTCTTTGAAAATTCAATACTCGCCAAAGCATCCTCAGGAGAAGCATCTTATATAATTATATTGTCCCTTAATAAAC
>CAUQKD010000158.1:0-5931 GCA_963518365.1 uncultured Lachnoanaerobaculum sp.
GAGGTAGAGAAGGTTATGAGACACTTCTAAATACAGATATGAAGCTTGAAGAGGAGAATATAGCGACACTTTTTACAATGTGCAGAGATTATGGCAGAAGTATCGGCTTTAAAGGGGATTTCTATATTGAGCCGAAGCCGAAGGAGCCTATGAAGCATCAGTACGACTTTGATGCCGCAACCGCAATAGGTTTTTTAAGAAAATATGGCCTTGATAAGGACTTTAAAATGAATATTGAAGCAAATCACGCTACACTGGCAGGACATACATTCCAGCATGAGCTTAGAGTATGTGCGGTAAACGGTATGATAGGTTCTGTGGACGCCAATCAGGGAGATACATTACTTGGATGGGACACTGATCAATTCCCTACAAATGTCTATGATACTACATTGGCTATGTATGAAATATTAAAGGCAGGCGGACTCCGTGGAGGTCTGAACTTTGATTCAAAGAATCGCAGACCAAGCAATACAGCCGATGATATGTTCTATGGCTTTATAGCAGGTATGGACACATTTGCACTTGGACTTATTAAGGCGGCGGAAATTATAGAAGACGGAAGAATAGATGATTTTATTAAAGAAAGATATGCAAGCTATAATTCAGGAATAGGTAAGAAGATAAGAAACAAAGAAGTGACACTAATAGAGTGTGCCGAGTATGCCGCAAAGCTTAAAAAGCCTGAAATGCCGGAATCAGGAAGACAGGAATATCTTGAGAGCGTAGTGAATAATATATTATTTAGATAGTAATAGAAAAATTGAGTGTTCTCATTTTTATAAAGGAGGAAGTTATGAAATTGAAGAAATTATTTACATTTGTGGTTGCCGGTATGATGGCTATGTCATTGGCGGCATGTACAGACGGAAACGGACCTGAGCCGTCAAAGGCTGAACAGTCACAGTCTGAGAGTTCCAAGTCGGAGAGCGGTTCACAAAATACTGATGCAAAGGGCGGAAAGATAGGCATATCAATGCCTACAAAATCACTTGAAAGATGGAACAGAGACGGTTCATACCTGGAAAAAGAGTTTGAAAAGGCGGGATATAATGTATCTTTGACATACTCTGATAATAAGATTGACCAACAGGTAAAGGACATAGAAGGACTTATTGCAGATAAGGTGGATTTGCTTGTAGTAGCCGCAATAGACGGTGAATCACTTGCACAGGTTTTGACTGAAGCAAAGAATCAGAATATTCCTGTTATCGCCTATGACAGACTTATTATGAACACAGATGCAATATCATACTATGTATCATTTGATAATTATACTGTGGGAAAACTTCAAGGAGAGTTTGTAGCAGATAAGCTTGGTCTTGCAAATGCGGGAGATAAAAAGTTCAATATTGAATTTACAGGCGGAGATCCGGCTGATAATAATGCAACCTTCTTCTTTAATGGAGCAATGGATGTTATAAAGCCTTATATAGACAAGGGAACAGTAGTGGTTCCTTCAGGTCAGACAACGTTTGAGCAGGTCGGAACGGCACAGTGGGATACTTCAAAAGCTTTATCAAGATTCCAAAATATTTTAGGCTCTTATTATTCAAACGGAACACAGCTTGATGCTGCGATATGTTCAAATGATTCAACAGCTCTTGGAGTTACTCAAGCTATTCAATCAGATTATGCCGGAAATAATGAAATAATCATTACAGGTCAGGACGGTGATAAGGCAAATTTGGCAAATATTATAGACGGCAAGCAGACAATGACCGTATACAAGGCTGTTGCAAATGAAGCGGTTGCTACTCTTAACTTAGGAGAGTCTATATTAAAAGGAGAAAAGCCGGACGAATCATTGATAAAAAAATCAGGCTGGAGCTTTGATTGTACATATGATACATCATCATATAATAACGGATCTGCTGTTATACCGTCATATTTATTAGTTCCGGTAACAGTTACCAAAGACAATATTCAAAAGGAATTGGTTGATACAGGATATTATACAATGGGAAGTGACGGATATCCGCATCCGGTACAGTAAATATTGAGACTCCGGATTTTATTGGCAGTACACTGTTGGAGGCAAAAGCATTTGCCTCCAATATCATAACATTGGCATATTTAGCAGAAAGGCGGATATATTGAAAGACTATATTTTGGAAATGAAAAATATTACAAAGGAATATCCCGGAGTGAAGGCTTTAGATAATGTCAATCTACAAATCAAAAGAGCCGGTATACATGCTTTGGTAGGAGAGAACGGAGCCGGAAAATCAACACTTATGAATATTCTTTCCGGTACCATACCATATAATGAATATTCCGGTCAGATTTTTTATAATAATCAAGAGTGTAAATTTCAAAAGATACATGACAGTGAGAACCTCGGTATTGTAATAATACATCAAGAGCTTGCACTGATTCCGGAACTTACAATAGCTGAAAATATGTTTCTTGGTAATGAAAGAAAAAACAAATTCGGTGTTATAGACTGGAATGAAACATTTCATCAGGCAGCTGTTGCCATGAAGGCGGTGGGATTAAATGAAAGCACACAATCTTTAATAAAGGACATAGGAACCGGAAAACAGCAGCTTGTAGAGATTGCAAAGGCAATATCAAAGAATGTAAAGCTTCTGATATTAGATGAACCTACTTCATCATTAAATGATGAGGATTCAAAGATGCTACTTGATATGCTTATTCGTTTTAAAAAGGAAAAAGGAATAACATCAATAATCATCACTCATAAATTGCAGGAAGTGGCATATGTAGCTGATGAGATAACAGTTATAAGAGACGGTATGACTATAGAGACTATAGATAATTCCAATCACTCTATAAATGAAGAACGAATAATAAAGGGGATGGTAGGACGTGAGCTTGAAGACAGATATCCGAAAAGAAACCATATAATAAATGATGAGATAATGTTTGAAGCCAAAAATTGGACTGTATATCATCCTATATATACTGAGAAATGTGTTGTAGATAATATAAGTTTTCATGTTAAGAAGGGTGAAGTTGTCGGGTTTTCAGGATTACAGGGGGCAGGAAGAACAGAACTTGCAAAATCACTTTTTGGAAAAAGCTATGGAAGCCATATTTCAGGGAAAGAATTTATAGCAAATAAAGAAGTTTTTCTAAATAGTGCCAGAGATGCTATTGTAAACGGTCTGGCATATGTTACAGAGGATAGAAAAACTGACGGTCTTATACTTTCCGAATCAATTGCAAAGAACACTACTCTTGCACGAATGGAGAAAATAGCTGATAAAAGAGGTGTTGTGGATGTATCAAAGGAAAATATGGTGGCAAAAGAATATGTAAAAGCAATGAAAACCAAGACACCGTCAATACAGCAAAAGGTAGGCAACTTATCAGGCGGAAATCAACAAAAAGTATTACTGTCAAAGTGGATGTTTGCAGGGCCGGAGGTTTTATTCCTGGATGAACCTACAAGAGGTATAGATGTCGGAGCAAAGTATGAAATCTATTCTATTATAAATGATATGGTAAAGGAAGGTAAATCGGTTGTGATGATTTCTTCCGATCTTACTGAGCTTTTGGGTATGTGTGACAGAATATATGTTATGAATGCCGGCAAGATAACAGGGGAGTTCAGTGCAGAAGAAGCTACACAGGAAAAGATAATGAGTACAATACTAAAGTCTGATTGTGCTGCGGTTAAATAGGAGGTTAAAGGTGAATGCAAATAAATTTGTAAAAAAATATACTATGGTACTTGCACTTTTAGTTGTGTTTGTATTCTTTACATATCTGACAGGCGGAAGACTTCTTCTTGCACAGAATATATCAAATCTGCTTTTACAAAATGCATATGTGCTTATAATGGCTTGCGGTATGCTTCTTTGTATACTTACAGGCGGTAATGTGGATTTATCTGTAGGCTCAACACTTTGTCTTTCAGCTGCACTTTCAGCAAAACTGTTAAGTGTAGGTATAAATCCGTTCATTGCTATATTAGTATCACTTGCAGTTACATGTATTATCGGTATTTGGCAGGGCTGGCTTATCGGATATATACATATACCTCCTTTTATATGTACATTGGCAGGTATGTTTTTATTTAGGGGTATAGCCAGAGTTATTTTGGATTCAAAGACAGTTGCAGTAATGGATAAGAAGTTTCTAAGTCTCTTTACATCATATATACAAATACCCGGACTTGACGTAAATCAAAGAGTTATTTCATCAATGGCGGTAGGAATACTTGTAGCTATAGCTATTACAGCTTATACCTTTATTTCAGAGCGAAATAAGATGAAAAAAGGTTATGAGATTGCAAGTATAAAGGCAACAGCAATAAGGGTGGCTATATTTGATCTTGTAATATTATTTTATGCATATAAGCTTATGAGCTATAAGGGAATACCTATTATGCTTATATGGATACTTGTTGTAGTGGCTATATTTGCGTTTGTTACAAGTTCAACAGTTTTTGGAAGATATTTCTACGCTGTAGGTGGAAATGAAAAGGCAACAAGGTTGTCGGGAATAGACCCAAGGAAAGTTTATTTTTGGGCATACTTTTTGATGAGCCTTTTGGCAGGATTGTCAGGACTTTTGGTGGGAGCTCGTATCGGTTCTGTTGACGGAAATATGGGAAATTCATATGAGATGGATGCAATTGCTTCATGCTTTATAGGCGGTGCATCGGCGTATGGAGGTTCGGGAACGATACAAGGTATAATGATCGGAGCTATACTTTTAGGTGTAATCAATCAGGGAATGTCGATACTTGGATTGCCGGATCAGTTCCAATATATTGTAAAAGGTGCTGTGCTTTTAGGAGCGGTAGTCTTTGATGTGGTTTCAAATCATAAAACAGGAAAGTCATAATCTATGTGTATAAGTAACTTTTATACACTTAGCTATAAATAATAAAGTTATAGATAGGGGGAGCAATTGTTTGACAATATAGTTTCAAGAAGATATACAAACTGTGCAAAATGGGATGAAATAATTGATGAATATGGAATTGAGGATCTGATACCGTTAACAGTGGCGGATATGGATTATAGGATAGCACCTGAGATTGTAAATGCGGTTATAGATGCTGCAAATCATGGGATTTACGGGTATACAAATGTAAGTGAAAAGTATATAGAACTGTCAAAGATATGGGCAAAAAATAATTACGGTTTTTGTCCGGAAAATGAATGGATAGTATATTGTCCAAGAATCATTCAGGCTATATCCTTAATAATACAAAATTATACAGAGAAAAATGATAAAATTCTTGTATTTACACCTCTATATGATCCTATTCAAAATGCGGTAAGAATAAACGACAGAGAGCTTGTGGAATGTCCTTTGATATTGGACAGCGGACATTATGAGATAGATTTTGAGGATTTTGAGGAAAAAATAAAAGGCGGAGTAAAAGTTTTTATTTCAGTATCTCCACATAATCCTGTAGGAAGAGTGTGGAGTGAGGAAGAAATAAGAAGAACTGTAGAAATTTGTAAACGATATGGAGTTCTTATAATATCAGATGAGACACATGCGGATTTTATTTGGAAAAATAAATTTATAAGTTATGCTTCATATTATGATATATATGACAATATAATAATAGGACTGTCAACATCTAAGAATTTTAATATTGCAGGGTTAGAGGCAAGTAATATAATTATAAAGAATGAAAACTTAAGAAAATCATTTAAACATTTATTAAAACAGGCAGGAATACATAATCCAAGTTATTTTTGTATACCGGCGGTTACAGCAGCTTATGAATACGGTAAAGAGTGGCTTGAACTTGCAAAAGAAAAAATAAAAGAAAATATAGACTTTGCAAAAGAATTTTTTGAAACACAAATGAAGGGGTTTAAAGTAGTAGATATTGAGGGAACATATCTATTATGGGTGGATTACAGAAGTACCGGAATTTCTGAGGAAATGTTAAAGGACTTAATGTTATATAAAGCACATATTGCATTCTCATTAGGC
>CAUQKD010000159.1:0-5922 GCA_963518365.1 uncultured Lachnoanaerobaculum sp.
GTACTCTCTTTCGGCTCTCGGATCCACATCACCCGACTTCATTCCTTTCTTTACCCTCACACCGTCTTGTAAGAGACCTCTGACTATTCCGTCAATATTTGCATATATAGGAGTTTCATCACAGTAAGCAAGCAAATCACCGGCCTTCACCATATCACCTATATGTACTGCAGCCTTAAAAGTACCGTCCGCAGTTGCTCTTATTATTCTTTCTACAGTGTAGCCTCCTATATTTCCCGGAACTCCTGTATTCGGATAAGCGCTTCCTTTCCACAAAACTCTTCCGAGATTATGTCCGCGCTTGGTTTCCACTACCGCATGGCAGTCCACACCGGCTTCAAATCCCGGCCCTACTCCAATCACTATGGAAGCGTCACTTTTCTTTGTTCCGATATTTGTCTTAGCTATAATGGCGTCTATTATTATATCGGGCTTATACTCCCTCATAATATCTCCGCTCTCATCCACAAGTACGGCTACACAGTTTGACTTAAGTACGGTATCAACTTCAGATATATCTTTACAAAGTTTTGCCTTTATACCCTCAACAATCTGCTCACCCTCGTATATGGCAGGTGAGAACGCTACAGTTCTTCTGACTGTAGTAGGAACGGCAATATCCGACATTATCACATCAAATCCCGCTCTGAAAAACTTTGCACCTATACCTGTAGCCAGATCTCCTGCGCCTCTTATCCAAACTTTCTTATCCATCTTACTTTCCCTCAGTCAAAAAATCAAAGTCAGAAAACTCTCTGTTACTTTCATATGATGTTATAGCAACTCTGAAATTTTTCAGACCGCTTTCTTTACAATAAAATTCAATATACTTTTTTACTTTCAAAGCTTTTTCAAGGTCAGTACCTTTGTCCGCCTTATTTATAACAAAGACGGTTCTTACATCATCAACTCCCTTTAATCCTGCATATTTACTTGTCAAAATCCTTGCGGCATCCTCACAGCTTAATATATGCTCCCCACTCCATCCGAATATATCATATGCTCTCTCATATCTGAAACACTTTTCTTTTAAAGTTTTACCTACAGCGTCAATACCCATACATACTATGCATACATCGCTACCCTTCGGTATAACAGGCTCGTTTTCTTCTCTCGGTATCTTTATCGGAAGTCTTTTGGCTCCGTCAGCTTCGACAAGGACGACATCGGCATAATCTTTAAATTTCTCAAGTTCCGACACCGGCAGTGAAGAAAGCTTTTTCCCCTCATCTATACCCACCACTACAGGCTCTTTGCCAAATGAGATATTACAAAGTTCCTTTGCCGATTTTATCTCTGTAAATTTTTCGGGTTTTACTATATGGGTGGAAGTGGTGATAACCACCTTCTTACCCATATTTGCAAAAAAGTTCCCGATATAAAACATGGTGGTGGTCTTTCCACCACCACCAACTAATGAAATCATCATATTATTACATTCCTGTCAATTTCTTTACATCCATATCCTTAGGTAAAATAAAGTTCAAAAGCATCGAAAGCACGAATACTCCTGCCACTGAATTACCTGCAAAAACGTCTCCAATCACACTTGGGAAATATTGAAAAATCTCCGGTGCCTGAGTAAATCCTATACCTATACTTATAGAGAGTGCCGCAATGATTGTATTTCTCTGATTGAATCCGCATTTACCGATCATATTCATACCGCTTACAACTATTGTTCCGAACATCACTATAGTACATCCGCCTAAGACAGGTTCCGGAAGTGTCGAGAAAAAAGCTCCTATAGGAGGAAATATTCCTGCCAATATAAGTGTCAATGCACCGAACATTATTGTAAATCTGTTTACCACCTTTGTCATCGCGATGAGACCAACATTCTGTGAAAAAGATGTTATAGGCATACATCCGAATACTCCTGATACCGCACTCAAGAATCCGTCACATGCGAGAGAACCCGATATTTCTTTTTCAGTTATACTTCTGTCAAGTCCTCCTGCAACTACCGCTGTTGTATCGCCGATAGTCTCAGCAGCTGATACAAGAAAAATCAATACCACCGATAAAGTGGCGCCTGAATTAAATATCGGCTTATACGGCAATATCCTGGGAAGTGCTACAAATCCTACTGTATTTATAGTTCCGGTAAAATGAGAGAAATCCACAATACCGAATATAATAGAAGTTATATACCCTACTATAAGACCGAACATTACATTAAGCTGCTTCCAAAATCCCTTTGCCAAAGCACTGAATCCTATACACGAAAGTAACGTTATAAGACCTACTATCATATACTTAGGTGCACCGAAGTCATCCACATATCCGCCTCCGAAGCTCCTTGCACCTACCGAGAGAAGTGAAAAACCGATAGTGGTAACTACACAGGCTGAAACTATCGGAGATACTATTCTCTTCCAGTACTTATATGTAAGACCGAGACAACCTTCTACACATCCACCTACTATTATAGCACCGATTGCCGTTTGAAAGTTGTAATTGCTTCCTATATACGTCAAAGCCTGGACAAACGTAAAACTTACTCCCATTACAACCGGAAGCCTTGCACCCACTTTCCACACCGGATAAAGCTGTACCAATGTACCGAGACCTGCTATAAACATTGCACTTTGCATAATTCTTGCAAGCTCCACTCCGGTGATTGCATCGGCATTACTTCCAAGCAATTTTGACGCACCACATACTATAAGTATCGGCGCAAGATTTGCAACAAACATTGCCATAACATGTTGCAAACCGAAAGGAATCGCCTTTGCAACAGGAACCCTACCGTCCAGCTTGTAAATATTATCAATACTTACATCCGGACTACTTGACTTTACACTCATTTCATAATCCTCCTTAAAAAGATATTATTTATCTTATACCTCCGCAGAGATAATATACTAAGGATCTGTAATAAATTCCCCTAAAATAAACTATGATAAAAAGTATATAAGCACCTCGCAAATGTGAAGTGCTTATTATATTTTAGACTAATCTTGATTTGATTGTCTAATGAAAAACTTTCTTTACATAATTTCGTATAAAAAACTTCGCTCTTGTTTATTTCTTTTTTATATAATATCACTTTTGAGTGTTAAAATCAACACAAATATTATTAACTATATATGCGCCTAAATATTTTTTAGATTTTCTGTTTGTTAAAAATCACAATATTTTTTAGGTTAATGCCATACTTTGCTTGCCTTTTCATACAGTGGTCTTTCATTCTTTATAAGTTCATCCACAATACTCGCTTCTTCAAAAGGCATACACCATGCAAGTCCGCAACCTGATGAAAGCTCCTTAGGAACAGGTATAAGCCTGCCGGGAATCTTTTTTTGTAAGCAAAGACTCTCAAACGCCATTGCGGCGGTAGTCGTCTGAAATGTTACTATATATTTCCAACTTTTCTCTCTCATTTTATCCTTTCACTATCAACTAAAGCTTACAGATATCTCCTTTATCGCTTTTATCGTCTCATCCACTTCAGCCTCGGTATTGAAGTATGAGAAAGAAAATCTGGCTATACCGTCCTTTTTAGTATGAAAGGCTTCATGTATCAAAGGAGCACAGTGCGCACCTGCTCTTATTGCAATGTCATAGTCTTCTCCCAGACAATCTGCAAGGTCTGCTGAAGGTATTTTACCTAAATTAAAGGATACAATACTTCCATGCCTTATATTTTCAGGTTCACATTCTAAAGACTGTGTATCAAAGTAAAATTTGATTCCTTCAATATCTCTTATTCCTTCATAGAATCTTTTTATAAGCTGCATCTCTTTTTTATGAATATTTTCTTTGCCGACCTTATTTATAAATTCAATTCCTGCTAAAAGGCCTGCAATACCCATAATATTTAATGTACCCGCCTCAAGCCTTGTAGGATACTCGCTTGGCTGACATTTATTAAATGACTGCACTCCGCTTCCTCCCACCTTGAAAGTATCAAGCAGGATATCACTGTTTATCACAATGCCTCCGGTACCTCCGGGGCCGAACAGTGACTTATGACCTGTAAAACAAAGTATATCGATACCTAGCTTGGTCATATCTGTATTTATACTTCCCGCACTCTGTGAGGCGTCAACAATAAGATATACATTATGCTTTTTTGCCACCTTACCTACATACTCTATATCCGCAATCTCACCCGATACATTTGATATATGATTGATAACTATCGCCTTTGTATTCGGGCGAATATACTTTTCAAATTCATCATATTTTAATCTGCCGCATTCATCTATACCTACAAAATCAATACTTACACCCTTAGTACTCTCAAGCTTATAAAGAGGTCTGAGTACACTGTTGTGCTCGGTCACGGTGCTTATCACATGATCTCCTTTATGAAGCAGCCCGAACAATGTAATATTTAGTGCTTCCGTAGCATTGGATGTAAATATAACCTTTGACGGGTCATTACTTCCAAAAAAAGCAGCCAGCTTGACTCTGGTTTCATATATCATTCTGCCTGAGTCAAGTGCCGCTCTATATGCTCCTCTTCCGCTGTTTGTATAGTTGAGCAAAGCATAGTTTATAGCATCTATCACTTCTTTCGGTTTTTTGAATGTGGTAGCCGCATTATCAAAATAAATCATTACGGTCTCACTACAAGGTCGGCATTAAGCAGATAACCTACAATATCATACATATTCGAGACCTCTCCAACACAAAGTTTTTCAGTTAAACCGTAATTATTTAGACAGGCACCGCATGAGTAAATCTTTGCTCCGGCATTTGCAAGTACTTTCAAATCTTCAATACTCTGTGAGCCCTCTGTAGTCATTCTTACACCTGTATTATAGAATATTATCTTTGCAGGAGGAATGTCCTGTGAGCTTAGTGCATATATAAAGCCCTTTAAAAGAGTCTTGCCAAATTCCTCGTCTCCGTCTCCCATCTTATCGGAGTCAATCACAACTATTGTCTCTCTCAGACTTATTTCATCCTTTTGTGTAACTGATACATTTATATTTGTATCCGCTTTAATGTCGGCATTCACGCCCATAGTAACAATGTACTCGTTGTCTGACTTTTTTTCATAGCTGAATTCATAGTTTTTTTGCTTTGCCATCTTGTTTAAGTTTTGTACGGCAATCTCATTGTCTACACTTACCTCAACCACTCCGCTGCCGCCAAGCTCTCTGATTGCATTCTTTGTCTTTACTACAGGTATAGGACAAGCGTCACCTAATGCATTTACTTTTATCATATTACCTCTTTTCTACTTCACTACTTTTATAGCTACATCTGTTTTTTCTATTATTTCTCCGACTATTGCAGCCGGCAGATTTATCTTTTTAAGTTCTTCCAATAAAGAGTCCGCCTCATCCACACTTACCGCAAACATAAGACCTCCCGAGGTCTGAGGATCAAATAAAATCTCTTCCATTGAAAAAGGAATATTGTCAAAAAACACTTTTTCACCTACATGGTTTCTGTTTCTTTGGCCTCCGGCCGTTATCAAAAACTCATCTGCAAGTGCCTTGGCTTCTTCAAATACAGGCACTTTATCTGAATATATCACACAGGATTTATCATTATCCATCATCTCTAAAAGGTGCCCTAGAAATCCGAATCCCGTAACGTCTGTGCAGGCATGGACATCATAATTTTTTGAGACTTCACAGGCATACTTATTCAAGGTGGTCATGGAATCTATAGCCTGATTCAATGTCTTTTCGTCACACTCACCTATCCTTGCCGCGGTGCAAATGATTCCCACTCCGAGCTTCTTTGTAAAAATCAGCTTATCTCCCACCTTACCGGTATTGTTTGAATATATCTTCTTAGGATTTACCACTCCTGTAACACTGAGTCCGTATTTCACATCGTTGTCATCTATGGAATGACCGCCTGCCAACACACCCCCCGCCTCTTTTACCTTTTCAAGTCCACCGCGCATTATCTCACCAAGTATATTCAAATCACTGCTTTGCGGAAAACATACTA
>CAUQKD010000160.1:0-5911 GCA_963518365.1 uncultured Lachnoanaerobaculum sp.
CTTTTAAGAGGTCCTGTTTTTATAGGGTTATTCCGTCAATATTCTTTATTCTCTTTTTGTCACCTATATTCTCAAATCTTATAAGTAACTGTTCTTTATTTTCGAAAGTCGCATAGATATTGTTGTCTTCCCGGTGGTAGTCGCAACCGTTCCATGCCAAAAATCCTTCAACCAATATCTTATGATCAAGCTCATACAGACTTATCGCCTTCATTATATTGCTGATAAATCCTGTAGAATTTACAGGTGCAAAGAACTTTTCAGGCAAATCATACAGTGCTACAAAGGCAACTCCGCCTGAATGTTTACATGGATAGTATCCGTAGTTCTTATCGCTTATGCCGCAGGCAATCATAGAAAGAATATATCCTGTGACACTCTGTGTAAGCGGCAAATTCGGAGCGGTTAAAGCATCAAAACCCACTTTCTCTCCGAAAGCTCTTGCCTCATCCACAAGCTCAAGCAGACTGTCATCAAAACCGTTTATATTCTCCCAGCCCCATAGCCAATCATTTGACTGTATAGACTCACTCCCTATGAATTGAATCGGATATGTGCTGTTGCCGATTTTTATTTTATGTGTGGCAAAATCAACATTCCAGCCCTGTCCCTTTGCTACATACATCTCGATCATATCCTGTACACGAAGCATACCTCCAAATACGGCAGACACAACCTGTGTCCAGTCGGTGCGATCCATTTCATAGTCTGTTTTTAATATATTTACTCTCTCAGCCATAAACACCTCTATAATAATATTTCAGTCAAAACACTTAATAACACCGAGTTTCCCAAGGCATATCAAGTAGCGATATAATCAGCCTCTGACCATGACATTATTAAAACAAAATAATTTAATAAACGCAAGTATTATTTTAACACTCTGTACTCTTTCATAACATGATTGTCTTCAAATATAATAGGTTTTGCTGTGAGTCCCTCCGCATCATTGTCATAATATCCCATCAGATAGTCGTTTACATCCTGCAGATTGTCAAACTCCTCTACCTGATACGGTAGTTCAAATGCAAGTTTTTCAATAAACAGATATTTATCACCGTCATTTACCAAAACACCGGTATGTCCTATAAACTCCTGAACCGCATTCTTGCCGTCATCCATAGTCATAAATACTGAAATCATATGCATCTTGTCATTGTCAAATGAAATCTGCTTATCATTCCACGACTTCACTATCTCATCGGCAAGTTCATTTGTATCATGTGTATTGTTTACTTCTATATATGAGAATATCGTATCAAACTTTTCTTTGTCCTCACCCTCAAATATCTTTTTTGCATCGATTGCGGCAAAATCATTGAATAACATAGTAGTATCTCCCGGAGTTTTATTTCCTACCTTAATAAAATCTCCCATCAAAGAATATGATGTTATCCTACAGTTTCTGCCTACAAAGCCTTGATTATTGTTAAGCCATGCATCTATAAGTTTATCTTGATCAAATGTAGGGAATGCCGCCTCAATACTTGTCATCTCCTGCACCAGATTTTTACTTCCTACAGCATTGTTGTACTCGTCTACAGCCTCAAAAAACTTATCTATCTTATCCTCACTCAAACCTGCATTTGCCAGTGCCTTCTTTACTCTGTCTCTGGTTTCATTGTCCGCCAAGTTTGAATACTTAAGATGAATCTTTGCCTTACTTAGAGCTATACTTGTTTCTGTAGTATCGGTATTGTCTACAGTTGTATTATCTGTAGACACAGTAGTACTTTCACCTGCCGTGTCCGCATTATTTGCCTTATTTGAACATGCTCCCAAAACAATTGCCAATCCGATTGCCGTTACTAAAAGTTGCTTTTTCATATGCTAACCTGCTTTCTTTCTTAGTCGCCTTAGTATATCACTTTATCCGTATTGAAAATATATATGTTTTTAGATTTATTCTTTAAAAATTAGATAAAAATTTATTACTTACTGTATAAGAAAATATCTTTTCTCCCCTTTTATCTTGTATTGAAAAGTGCTATAATGTGTCTTTGATTTTTATAATTCAGTTTTACAAAGGAAGGCATATTATGAAGGTTGGTTTTGACAATCAAATGTATTTGAAGACACAGTCAGAGCATATCAAGGAAAGAATTGCAAGTTTCGGTGACAAACTCTACCTGGAGTTTGGAGGAAAGCTTTTTGATGATTACCACGCATCCAGAGTACTTCCGGGGTTTGAGCCTGATTCAAAACTCAGAATGCTTCTACAGCTGAAAGATCAGGCTGAAATAATCATTTCCATATCGGCAATTGATATAGAAAAGAATAAGATTCGTGAGGACCACGGTATCACCTATGACGCGGACGTTTTAAGACTTATAGACGCATTCCGCGGTAAAGGACTCTTCGTAGGAAGTGTTTGCATTACACAGTACTCAGGACAAAAGAGTGCGGATACATTTAAAGAAAGACTTGAAAACCTCGGTATAAAAGTTTACAGACTTTATTTGATAGACGGATATCCAAGCAATGTATCACATATAGTCAGTGAAGAAGGCTACGGTAAAAATGACTATATAATCACATCCAGACCGCTTGTAATAGTTACAGCTCCGGGTCCGGGTTCAGGAAAAATGGCAACCTGTCTTTCACAGCTTTACCATGAAAATAAAAGAGGAGTTAAAGCGGGATATGCAAAATTCGAGACCTTCCCTATATGGAATCTTCCGCTAAAGCATCCTGTAAACCTTGCCTATGAGGCTGCAACCGCCGACTTAAATGATGTGAACATGATTGACCCGTTCCACCTTGAAGCATACGGAAAAACAACCGTCAATTACAACAGAGATATTGAAGTTTTTCCTGTACTTATGGCTATCTTTGAGGGAATATTCGGTGAATGCCCATACAAATCACCTACAGATATGGGTGTAAATATGGCCGGAAACTGTATTATAGACGACGAGGTATGCAGAGAAGCAAGTAAACAGGAAATCATCAGAAGATACTATAATTCACTTTGCAGATTTGCCAAGGGTGAATGTAAAGCCAGTGAAGTTTATAAGCTTGAACTTATCATGCAGCAGGCAAAGACAAGCATTGACGACAGAAGGGTCGTATCCGCCGCACTTTTAAAGGCTGAGACAACACAACTTCCCGCAGCTGCAATGGAACTTGAAAACGGCGAACTTATCACAGGTAAGACATCGGAACTTCTCGGTGCAAGTGCCGCTCTTATCCTTAATGTACTTAAAGCGCTCAGCGGCGTGGAAGATGAAATAAAACTTATTTCACCGACTGTTATAGCACCTGTTCAAGAGTTGAAAACAACTTATCTTGGCGGCTCCAACCCAAGACTTCATATAGATGAAGCACTTATTGCACTGTCAATATCCGCCGCAACGGATGAAAATGCAAGAAAAGCTCTGCATGCTATTCCAAAGTTAAAAGGACTTCAGATGCACTCAAGCGTAATGCTTTCCGATATTGATATGAAAACTATAAGTAAACTGGGTATAGGTCTTACTACAGAAGCAAAATACGGAAATAAGAAATAAACAATATAAAAATAGGCTGTTGCTTTTGCAACAGCTTATTTTTTAAACATCTACATCCTCAAAGTCGTCAGAATCTTTTTTCTTTTGTTCTTCATTTGACTCTTCAGCAGTTTGTTCAAATTTTATTTCTTCTTTTTGCTCATCATTTGTATCAGGTGATTCATCCGTTCCGTCAGATATATCCACTTCAGCAAATCCGTCATCTATATCCGGCTTATCTTTCTTTGTCTCTTTTACCTCTTCCTTTTTCTGTCCGAGAGGCATATATTCAAGAGGAGCCTTATCATCCTGATCTTTTTCGGAAATAAGATCTACATTCTTTGTTATATTACTCTTATTCTTCTTCTTTTTTGTAACCTTCTTACTTACCTTCTTGGCTTTCTTTTTGTTTGAAGCCTTTGAAATAAGCAGTATTATTACAAATACAGCCAATATAATTGCCAAAGCTATCACATTTCTGAGCCATTCATTGCTTCTCTCGTACTTCTTTTCAAGTACATCGTATTCAGCCTTTGACACTCCGGTATCCGCATTAGGGTCTACAAAGTATCTTTGTATAGTGCCTTCTTCCATATCATATCTGTAGAAATCTTTTCTGCCGTCCGAATTCATGGCATATACTACACAATATCTCTTTTCATTGTCACTTCCCCATATCCAACCGCGAATCTTCTTGCCGTTTATTACCAATATACTCTCAACAAATCCCTTAGGTACTTCCACACCCTTATCAAGAGGCATTACAGTGATACTCTTTGTATTGGTATCTATCTGAGTATATACGGACCATTTATCTGAAGCATCGTCATAGATATAAAAATCTCCGGAACCGTCATTACCTACAAGGTATAAGATGTATACATCCTGATTCTTCATCTTACCGGCTTTAACTTCTCTGCCCTTATATGTGAATGTAGACTCCTCAAAACCTTCCGGCAAAATGTTCTTATCAAATGAGTCGGATACCTGATAATCTATTCCTCCAATAGTAAGACCGTTGTTTGTGGAAACAATATCCAGCGAATCTTCACTTTCGCCTTCACTCTCGGCAACAACACTCTCTTCGGCAGTTGTCGAATCTTCCTGAGTCTTTTTCATCTCACTTTTCTTTACATTTATGATGTAACTTTCCACCACAGATCCGTCAGGTGACGTTACCTTTACCGTTACCGCATTGACACCTACAACAAGATTATCATTTCCTGTAATAACAACCTTTGAACCGTCCTGTCTCGGCTTTACACTTACCGCAATATTTGAAATATTTCCGGCAACATTCATGTCGTAATTTTTCACATTGCTCTTAAAATCAGGAGTAAGTTTTCCCGGGCTGACCTTCAAAGATGAAAGTGAAGCATCTTTTTTATCTGCCGCCGCAGTAGTTGACTCTTCCTTTTTCTTTTCTACAGTACTCTCGTCAGTTGTACCGGGAGCGACCTCAGCATCCTTTATTTTTATCTTACCGCTACCCTGTGACTGCATTGTAGCCATCTTTGCATTGTTATCATAAACTTCCCATGAACTTACCACCACGGTGGTATCTTTGGCAACCTTAGCCTTAAACTTTAAAGAATAGTTTTGATTGCTTGAATTGGTTCCGGTATTTGATGTAACCTTTATACTTCCGGCACCACCCTGTGCATTGGTTCCTCCTACAAAATCAAGTACACTGTCATCATAGCTTAACATCACAGTAGCACTGTCTATGTTTCCGTCACTTGACGAAAGTGTCATCACTAAATTTACTTCATCACCCACTGTTGCATTAACATCTGCAAAGCTTATACTGATACCCATCGCAAAAGCATTGAAAGTCAATACTATTGAAAATATTAGGGCAAGTAAAAAAGAAGGTATGATGACATTTACATTAGAATTTTTTAAATACTTCATCTTATTCTCTGACATTACTGCATAAAACTATGTAAATACAGTATTACTTTCCTCTCTTTATATTTAGTTACCGTCAGGCATCACAGCCGGTATATCAGGCATATCCCTGTACACAGGTATGTAGAATGTAAATACTCCGTTCTTATCTTCTTCGGAGTATGCTCTTGAAAGCATAGCACCCTCGTTCTTTGCACCCTCTATATTGCTCATATACTGATGTTTGTATCTGCTGTCCCCAAGTACATTAAACTTCTTAAGATAAAACGAATTTTGTTCTGCCTTTGCATAATTGGTACCGTAGTACAAAGCACCTCCCATTATAGCTTTAGCCTTTGTATCCCACGGTCTGAGGTATGTGTCGCCGCTTCCTGCCCAAGCAAGTCCCCTCTCCGTAGCCGACTGATTTCCCGACTGATACGCTTCTATATTAAAGAAATTGTATATGCCTCCGCTTCCGCTTATAAGTCCTGAAGTTCCTTTATAACCCTGTTCTTGGATAAGCATTGCTG
>CAUQKD010000161.1:0-5849 GCA_963518365.1 uncultured Lachnoanaerobaculum sp.
CACAGATACATGATGACGGAATGCAATGGGAGGCATCCCCAATGTATCATAATGAAGTATTGGATGCATATTTGGAAGTTTTAAGGGTGGCTAAGCTTTATAATGACAAAGTATTTTCAGAAGACGAAAAAGAAATTATAAAAAATATGGCTTATGCAACTTTATATCATACTTATCCAAATCACCACCAAATCTTGACCGGAGATTCGGATGATACTGATGTAAGAGATTTATTAAGTCGGGCGGCATTATTGTTTAAAGATGTAAAACTTAAATTCGCAGCTTATAAGGAACTTGATTTTGAAAGCGCATGGCTTTTTGGAATTGAAGGGATAGATTTTTACGAGAAATTGGAAGCTAAGGAAATCCTCGGAGGACTTATGGCTTGTCATGAAAGCGGCGAGGCAATATGGCGAAATTCCTATAATGATGACTCAAACTTTATATATTTTAGAAACTCAAGTCTTGGGGGAGGTCACGGGCATCAAGACAAGCTTCATGTTGAAATTTGGTTTGAGGGTGAGGAAATACTTAGAGACAGCGGGCGTTTTACATATAAAGATATTGATGAAAGATATAGACTTAAAGGCAGTCAGATTCACAATGTTCCCATTATAAATAACAGTGAGTATGCGGAGTGTAGGGATTCATGGATTTATAAAAGTTTACCAGTTTCCATGGGCAATACTTTTGTTATGAAAGAAAACATTCTGTTATTTGAAGGATTTCACTGTGGGTATATGAACATTGGAGTGCTGCTTAGAAGGCGTGTTGTAGCACCGACATCCGATATCATTATTATAAGTGATGAAATTATCGGAAATAAAGACCATGTTTTATCACAGCATTTTGCCTTTGGAAAGAATATAAGCTTAAAGACGGAAAGCAATGTGATAATCGGAAAAGGTGAAAGATGTGAGTTTAGTGTAAAGAGCTTTGATGAAAACGGTGAAATATTACCTGATATCATAAATTCTCCGCTTTCAAGACATTATAATCAGATAGAAGAAACGAGTGCTCTTAAAATAAATACAAGGAGTTCATATTTTTTAACTACTATAATTACCAAAAACATGGTAAATAAAAAAACAGAGACTATAAAAGAGGATGTATACAATTTTTCTTATGAAACTATACTTGCAAAGGATGCATCCCAAGGATATGTAATTACAAGAAATGAAGAGAAATACGGGGTTGTTCTCATTAGAAATGATGTGGGGAACCATAGTGACTTAAACGGTATAAGAGGAGTATACGGGCTTGGACAAACCATGGTCGCTGCATTTCATAAAAATCCCGAATATATGACTGTGCTTAAATGGTAGAATTTAAAAGGAGATTTATTAAGTGGATAAATGGATTGACATTAATTTATTGGAAAAATACCCGGAAGCCACGTACAGTATGATTAAAGAGGCTTTGGATATGGCTATGGAACAGGTGAAGAACAATCTACCTGAATTTGAGGAGCATTTTCCGGCGGCAAACAGTGAGGGGAATTTTTATACACCGGGTATCAATACCGATTGGACAAGCGGTTTTTGGACAGGAGAAGTATGGCTTTCCTATGAAAATGCAAAGAATGAGAAGGACAAAAAAATTTTTGAAACAGCCGGAAAAAAACAGGTGGACTCATTTTTGGAGCGTATAAATATAAGACATTATATAGACCATCATGATATGGGATTTCTTTATATACCGTCCTGTGTTGCCGCTTACAGCCTTATTTCCTATGAAAATGCAAAGGAGGCGGCAATAAAGGCTGCAGATCAGCTTTGCAGCAGGTATCGTCCTGAAGGAAAGTATATTCAAGCATGGGGCGAAATGTGGGCAAGAGATAATGCCAGACTTATCATAGATTGTATGTTAAATGTACCGCTACTCTACTGGGCAAGTGAAGTAACAAAGGATGAGCATTATGCGAAGATAGCTAAAAACCATATTCTTACTACAATGAAGCATATAATAAGAGATGATGATTCCACTTGGCATACAATATTTTTTGATCCTGATACCGGAGAATTTTCTCATGGTGCCACCTGCCAAGGGTATAAGGATGCCAGCGCATGGGCAAGAGGACAGGCATGGGGTATTTATGGAACTGCCATTGCCTATAAAAACACGGGAGATAAGGAATATATAAAATACTTTGAAAGGGTATCAAAGTATTTCTTAAAACATCTGCCTACAGATCTTTGTCCGTATTGGGATCTAAGTTTTGGTGACGGTGATGAAGATGAACAGCCAAGAGACTCTTCATCAGCTGCAATCGCAGTATGCGGATTTTTGGAAATGAGTAAATATCTGGATGAAGAAAGCAAGGCATACTATATTTCAGTAGCAAAGAAAATTATGTATTCTCTTATAAAGAATTATCAGGTAAAGGATAAGAGCATATCAAACGGTCAGCTTTTACATGGAACATATGCAAAGAAAACACCTTATAATACCTGCAAAAACAGCGGGGTAGATGAGTGTGTAATTTGGGGAGATTATTTCTTTATGGAGGCTCTTACAAGACTTTCAAGACCTGATTGGAAAATGTATTGGTAGTAGCAGCAACTTTTGTACTTTAATAGGAGCAGATATGATTAAACTTAAAATAGTAGGTAGGGGAGAGATAGAAAGAGCCTGCGGCTTTGAGGGAGATAATAAAGCGGAGCTTGTGTATTGCAGTGAATACATGGATGGAGACAGAATAGTACTTGATACGGATAAAGCCGGGAGGTATTGTGTCGTACGTTTTGAGGACAGTATGAGAGAGGCGTTTATCTATATTCCGGGCAGAAGTGTTGAATTTTTTATTCCTCCTGCAAATAACAGACCGAATTATTCACCGAAGAGCTTTACAGGAATGATCCATTATATTGAGGCAAGATATGCTACCGATGAGGAGATAAGTAAAGCAAAAAACCTTGCGTTAAATGTTTATGACCAACACGAGAATAATACATTTTATCCTCATGCATCAGCTAATGTGGAAACCAGAGGTGAGGCGGTATTTGCGGCAAGAAATGCTATAGACGGAATGTATGCAAACTCCTCTCATGGAAAATATCCTTATCAGAGCTGGGGTATTAACAGAGATCCAAAAGCGGCTCTTACCTTAGATTTTGGAAGAGAAGTACTTGTAAATGAAATAAGACTTACACTGAGAGCGGATTATCCTCATGATAATTACTGGGTAAGTGCAGATATTAATTTTGATGACGGCAGCAGTGAAACTCTAAAACTTGAGAAATCCGAAAAGCCACAGTGTTTTTTGATAAAGGAAAGAAAAATAAAAAGCCTTGTGCTTGAAAATCTTATAAAGGCTGAGGGAGAATCTCCATTCCCGGCACTTACGCAAATTGAAGTCCGGGGAGTTGAAGCTTGATTGTAGAAATTTAAAACTTTTTAAATGTAAGAGTGGGTTGATTTTCAATCTGCTCTTTTTATATTTGATACAGTAAGAATTAATCATAATGCAACCTCCTTTATATCGTTGTTTTATCATAACTTTATCATAAAAACAACGTAGAGAGGTCTAAATCACTATGAATAGTTTCGGAGTAAAACGCTGTGAGGTCACGTGTGCTAAATAGTCGACATCAGACAGTGGAGGTAGTCTTATGGCTACAATGGATCTTCTTTTGTTCGGATATTGACTTTCGTTCTTATAAAAACCATAATTTAAGAACAAAAAGGCAGCAAGAGATAATATTATTTTTAAGTATGTAAAAAGAGATTATTACGATATTGGGAAAATAACTATAACTGGTCCTTTTGGCAGAGAAATATCAGTGTATGACAAAGAAAGAACTATACTTGATATTATCAAAGATAAGGACAGAATAGATGCACAAGTATTTAGCGAATCAATAAAATCTTACTTTGCAAGTAAGGAGAAAAATTTATTAAAACTGTCAAAATATGCTGTTAAGATGAATATGGAAAAATCTTTAAAACTATATACGGAGGTGCTGTTATGAAAATAAATGACGATACTGAATAATTTTAAAAAGATTGATAAATTTAAGAATGGTGTATACGAGAAAAAGGAGATGCGATCATGTATAGTGGCTCAGCTGTCAAGACAAAAATTTTATATTTTTATAATAAACTGATATGGTTGATAAGTAACAGAGTGTAAGGGGAGGATAGTGAAGCACTCCCCAAGCTCCATATATGCATTAAGCTACATACGGCAATAGCATTTCCGGATAGTAGCATTCAGCCGGCGTTTTGTAGTCAAGGGCAGAATGGCATCTTTCAAAGTTGTAAGTGTGGATGTAACGTCCAATCGCAGTTCTTGCTTCCTTGATGTTGTCATATTGCGTCAGATAAACCTCCGCGTACTTGAAACTGCGAAACCGGCGTTCGATCATGATGTTGTCAGCCCAGCGACTTTTTCCACCCATGCTCTGGCGGATATTATTTTCTTTTACAAACTCAACATACTGTTGGCTTGTAAATTGGCAACCTTGATCTGAGTTTAAAATCTGTGGTTTTGCTACAGCAAATGCTTTTTTTAGGGCATTGATAACCATTCCTGTATCAAGCGTATCATCAACTTCCCAACCAACGATACAGCGGATGTACAAGTCAATTACAGCAGTCAAATATAGAAATCCATGTTTGATTGGTATATATGTAATATCTATAGACCATGCTTGATTTGGAGAGTCTATAACTGTGTTACGAAGAAGATAAGGACATACCTTAGCCTGTTGCATACGCTTTTAGAGATTCATCTTCGGATAGATTGAGTAAATATCCATCTCATTCATATAACGACGTGCTTTACGGCGCCCTACATGATGTCCTTTTATGGCTGCCGTTTCCCGACATCCCCCTCTTTGTTTATTGATAATTCCAGTTTATAAGCAGATATATAAGTGATGAACCGAAAATATCAGTCATTGCATGCATCAAAAAGAATGGTAAAAGATTCTTTATTACTTTCTTGTACATAAAATAGTAGAAGAGTCCATATACAACACCTATTACTAATGACCAAAGAAGACCTTGATAAGTGTGGAATGATACTCTGACTAAAGTTGAAAAAGCCAGAGCGTACCATTTATGCTCATCCTTTACAGAGGTCAAAAGACCCAGAAAGAAAAATTCTTCATAAAATCCGTTTAAAAAAGCATATCCTATTGCAAACGGTGAAAGTTCCAGAAATTTATTTAATGCTTCTATAGGATTTATGTATTTAAACAATGAAGGATCAAAATAGTTGTATTCTCCACTCACTGTAGTAACAAGGTCACCAAAGAGTCCCATAATTGAAAAAAGAACAGGTACCCAAATAATCACAGACCAATGTAATCTTATTTTCAACTGTTTAAAATCAAAGTTTCTGATAAGTAAATATAGCAATGCAATAATTAAAAGAATCGACTGCAATGTAAAATTGCCGGTATAGGCCGCACCGTCCGAGGCAATATCCATAGATTCAGCTGAATCTTGTATGGCTTGTGGGTCAGACTGAAGTAAGCCGATAAAAAGTTGTGTTGAAGTTACTATAAAAATACCGAACATAATACCGGTAACAATAAGGATATCAAACCATCTTAAATATTTAAGCTTTTCTTTCGGTCTGATTTTTTCCAAAAAATTCATTTTTATATCTCTCTTTCTTCTATATGATATATTACTAAAGCAAGAATATTTGCTTGAACATTTGGTGCCAAAAATAATATATACTATATATGTGAAAAATCAATGTATAAAATAAATGAAACTTTGAAATTTTAGGATACAATATAAAAAAAGGAGGATGATAATACATGAAATTAAAAAGACTTAGAGATATCTTTCTTATGTTTATGGCATGTGCATTTCTTGGATGGATTTATGAAGTA
>CAUQKD010000162.1:0-5823 GCA_963518365.1 uncultured Lachnoanaerobaculum sp.
AAATCGGAGCGGATTTTATAGATATAATGCCTGCTACAGAGTTTGACGAGTTTATAAGAAGTGCCGGAAGCTTTTTCTCACTGTTTGACAAGGAAAAGAAAAATAAAAAAGAGAAGATAATTCTCAATTACTGGGGATATACAAACAGCCTTAATTTTGCGCCTAAGGCAAGCTATGCCGCAAGAAGATACAGAAATCCCGTAAATGAATACAAAGCTATGGTAAAGTCTATGCATGAAGCGGGAATAGGAGTTATACAGGAATTTTTCTTTGAGAGAAAAAGTATCGGATATATTATAGATGTCCTCAGATTTTGGAAACTTGAATATCATATAGACGGTTTCCATCTTTCAGGAGTCAACTACTGTGACGAGATTGTAAAGGACCCTTATCTTCTTGACTGCAAGTTTATTTTTTCAAATAAGATATATGATATGAGGTCCGCCAATGTCATCTCCATGGACTATGACTATATGAACAATATGAGAAAGTACCTAAAGGGTGATGAGGGCATGGTTCCTTTCGTCTCAAATGTACTAGGAAATAAAAACGGTTATTTAAACTTTATTGCGGATGTCAACGGATTTTCACTGGCGGATATATACAGGTATGACTATAAGCACAATGAAGACAACGGTGAGGACAATGCGGACGGCTCAAATATGAACTTTTCATGGAACTGCGGTTTTGAGGGAGATACAAAGAAACTGCAGGTAATGAATCTTAGAAAGAGAATGTATCTGAATGCAATCTTTCTTTTGATGATTTCAAGAGGTGCCATAGGGGTGTGCAGCGGCGATGAAGTTTTACAGTCAAAGGGCGGCAATAACAATACCTACTGTCAGGACAATGATACAAGCTATTTTAACTGGAAGCTTGTAAATAAGAACAAGGATTTCTTACACTTTTTTAGAGAAATGCTTGACTTTAGAAGAAAGTATATTCTGACAAATGATGATAAGCATAAGATTTCCATACACGGAATGCAGGTTTGGAAACCTGATTTTGAGTACTACAACAGGCAGATGGGAGTACTTATAGAAGGAAAACAGGATGTATATATTATTTTAAATATGCATTGGGACAGCCACGAGTTTTCACTCCCTACTATAAAGAGGGGAAGCGCTTGGAATGTGCTTGTAAATACAGCCGATATAAATTTACCTTTTAAGAAAGAAGTTGTTAAGGCCAAAAATCAGAGAACCATATCTGTTGAAGGCAGAAGCTGTATGGTACTTATTGCTAAAGAAGATAAAAAGGCGGATGTAAGAAAGAAGGTATGAATGTAATTATTATAGCGGCAGTTGCGGTAGCGATAATAGCGGTTTCTCTAATGATGAATATATCAAAGCCTAAAAGTTCTGACGATGATATGGCTGAATACTCAAAGTCTAAAGGGGATAAAAAAGAGTTTTCAAAGCCAAGCCTTAAAAAAGGATTTCAGGAAGAGGCAAGTGTAAAATGCATGGTTGCAAATGCTACCTGTTCACGCTTAAAATATATGGATTTTAAAGGCGATATTTATGATGTAAAGTATGACGGTAAAAATGTGAACATCGAAAGAGAAACCGAGAAAGATGATACATTAAAGGATTATAAGATAGAAAAGGCCTATATGCAGGGAGGTTTTTCTCTTATAGAGGGCAATGAAACAGCCGAGAGAATAAATAACTTCAATCAAAATATGAAGCATATAAGGATTTATGATAAAGACGACAATGAGTATAAGTCTATAACCTTTAAGCAGGGTATAAATGATTTTGTCGATATAAAAACTCTTGATGAACTTTGCGACTTTTTGAAAAAAGAGCTTCCACAGGGCGGTATCATTCTGGATAAACTTGTAAAAATAGGATTCGGAAAGAGAAACTTGTGGACAACCTTCAGCTATGACTACAGGGATGGAAGAAGTAAAGTTATTAAAAAAGATGATACACTGAAGTTTGAAGATTTATTTGAAAGATGGGAATAAAATTTTTTGTAAGATAGGGCCTTTTTAATAGGCTCTATTTATTTGAAATTTTTTAAAAAAAGTTTATTTTGCTATTGACAAATGTATATAAGTGCAGTATTCTATTAAAGTCAGTTTTGGGTTATCGCCAAATGGTAAGGCACTGGACTCTGACTCCAGCATTTCTAGGTTCGAATCCTAGTAGCCCAGCTCTTAAAACTCCCATTCAAACAGAAGTTTGTGGGAGTTTTTTAGTATATATGGATGAGGAATTTTTATGAAGGTGGCACTGGCAGGGACGGAAAACTTAACAAATTATATTGCGGCATTGAAAGCAAACAATATTGAAGTTATAAATACACTTGATATAGCTGAGGCACTAAAATGTGACGGATTACTTTTGCCGGGCGGCGGAGATATGGATCCGAAATATTATGGCGAAGAGATGAACGGCTCCGATGAGCCTGACAGAGAGCTTGATAAGGCACAGAGTGATGTTTTGGATGCTTTTGTAAAGGAAAAAAAGCCTGTACTCGGCATTTGCAGAGGTATGCAGCTTATCAATGTGTACTTTGGAGGGAGTCTATATCAGGACTTGAAGACAAAAGATTCACATTCAAGAAAAAACGGAGTTGACAGCGTACACAGTGTGAAAAGTATTGTAGGGGACAATCTGTTTGAAAACCTGTACGGCAAGGAGTTTTTTGTGAATTCGGCACATCATCAGGGAGTAAAAAAAATCGGTGAAGGTCTGATATCCGTTTTGGAAGCAAATGACGGAGTTTGTGAAGCGCTGCTTCATAAGGATTTGCCAATAGTGGCGACACAGTTTCATCCTGAAAGAATGTCATATGAGCAAAGAAGAGATGATACGGTTGTAGGTGAGGGCATATTTGAATATTTCAAATCCCTCTTAAAAGGTTAGGTTAGGTAGATAATGTATTCATTTAATGAAAGAATCAGATACAGTGAGTTGGGGGAAGACGGAGAGCTGTCATTACATGGGCTTTTGAATTTATTCCAAGACTGTTCAACATTTCAATCTGAAGATTTGGGACTTGGAATAGAGTATCTGCAGGGTAAGAGAGAAGCCTGGTGGGTAAATTCATGGCAGATAGATATAAGCAGATTGCCGGTTCTAGGACAAAGAGTGGAAGTGGGCACATTTGCATATGCTTTTAAGAGCTTCTACGGCTTTAGAAATTTCTTTCTAAAGGATGAAAATGGTGAGTTTTTGGTTAAGGCGGATTCCATATGGTTTCATTACGATTTGGACAATAAAAGGCCTACAAAACCTACAGATGAGGCGCTTGGTAAGTATCTGGCAGGGAATGATAAACACATGGAAATGACAAAAATTGTCAGAAAATTTGATATTCCAAGTGATTATGAGCTTGGTGATAAGATCATTGTCACTAAGAACGACCTGGATACAAATCATCATATGAACAATGCAATATATGTCAGTAAGGCAAGAAACCTTATCGACGAGGATTTTAAAGTAAAAAAAATAGGTGTACAATATAAGAAAGCAGCCGTATTACATGATATAATATTGCCGAGGATTACAAAGAATGAAAATTCTTATATTATAAATTTGGCGGATAAAGACGGTGATACATATGCTGTTGTTAAGTTTGATTATTAAGGGGGAGTTATGGAATTAGGAAAGATACAGATTCTTAAGGTGGACAGAAAAAAGGATTTCGGTGTGTATCTTACAGACGGAAACGGTGAAGATGTACTGCTTCCTATGAAGGAAGTTCCTAAAAACTGTGAAGTCGGAAGCGAGATTGAGGTATTTATATACCGTGACAGCAAGGACAGACTTATTGCAACCACAAGAAAGCCGAAGCTTTCGGTAGGTGAGGTTGGCAGGCTTTTTGTAAAGTCGACTACGGGAATCGGTGCATTTTTGGATATCGGACTTGAAAGAGATGTGCTTTTGCCTTTTAAAGAGACTGTAGGTAAGGTAAAAGAGGGAGATGAGGTACTTGTATATATGTATGAGGACAAGAGTCACAGACTTGCAGCCAGTGCAAAAGTATATTCTCGCCTTTCGACAAACAGTCCGTACAAAAAAGATGATGAAGTGGTCGGTACGGTATTTGAAATCAAAAAAATGGGTATCTTTGTCGCTGTAGATGACAAGTATAACGGTATGATTCCTCCAAACGAGAACTTTGAAAATGTGAAGCCGGGAGACAGACTTGACCTTAGAGTTATAAGAGTGAGAGATGACGGTAAACTTGATTTAAGCCCGAGAAAAAAAGTATATGTACAACTTTTAAAGGATGCGGATATTCTATACAGTATAATGGAAAGAAGAGGCGGAAGCTTAGGGTTTGACGAGAGCGTTTCTCCTGACAGAATAAAGGCGGAGCTTGAACTTAGTAAGAATGCCTTTAAGAGGGCTGTAGGTCATCTTTTAAAAGAGGGTAAGATAGAGATAGTTGACGGAGATATCAAAATAAAGTGATAAAAGTATAGACTGCAGTTTTCTGCGGTCTTTTTTTGAAAGGAGATATATGGCTTTAGTTGACAATGTGATAAGTAAGGCAAGGGAATATATCGGTGTGAGTGAGAATCCGCCTGAGAGCAATAATGTAGTGTTTAATACGGACTATTACGGCAGAGAGGTCTTTGACAACGGCAGTATTACTTATCCGTGGTGTGTGGTGTTTTTATGGGATATTTTCAGAATGAGCGGCGGTGAGAGCGTATTTTGTGACGGTATGAAGACAGCATCAACCGAAGCCGTACTTACACATTATAAAAATAAGGGGATGTTGTTTTCTACAGGAAAAAGAGGTGATATCGTACTTATTATAACCGATGCGGCAGGAAGGGGCAGAAATGTAAACCACGCAGGATTGGTAATATCCGTAAACGGTGACGGAACTTATGAAACCATAGAAGGCAATACCGGCAGCGGAAATATTGCAAATGGCGGCATGGTGATGAACAGAACCAGAAGTTTATCAGGCAGAGGATATAAGATAGTCGGATTTGCAAGACCGAGCTATGAAAAGGCAAGTGAAGTAAATGCACCTCATGAAATACCGATAAGTGCAAGGCTTACGGTAGTCGGCAGCGGCATAAGAGTAAGAGTAGCTCCGAATATATCCGCCGCCGTGGTAAAAAGCCTTGGAGAAGGAAGTGTTGTAAAGGCCGCCGGCAGGATTGCAAGCAGGCACAACCCGTGGTTTCATATAGACGGCGGGTATATAAGCGGAAACTATGTAAGCGGATGGATAAAGGATTACAACGACAACAAAAGATGGTGGTATGTGGAAAAAGACTATAAATATGCCAAGTCACAGTGGAAGAATATAGCAGGAAAGGACTATTGTTTCGGCAAAGATTCATATCTGTTTGTAAACTGCTATATAAAGTCTGTCGTAAGCGGTACTTATTATTGGGTGGATGATGACGGAGTATACCAAAAAAGGTATGACACAACAAGCCCAAGCAGGAAGTACAGAATAGTGGAAAATTATAAAAATGAAAATGCATTATAAAAAGGGGCCTAAGCCCCTCTTTTTTATTCTCCCTGATACATAAACTTTATAAGTCTTTCAACATCCTCTTTATCATGTGCCACAAGGTCAAGTTCCTTTATATAGCCGTTTGAAAAGATATTTGCCATTGAAAGATACTGTGTAAGCTTACTCTTTAAGTTGATTCTGTCGCCTTCAGGTGAAACAAGCTCAACAGTGCCTTTGCACTCATCTACAACCTTAAAAAATGCCTCAACATCTTTGATATTCTGTATCTTCATACATACCTCCAAGTAAATAGTAATATATTTTACAGTATAGCAAAATAGGTATCAGGAGTAAAGAAGACAATGCAAATGTGGAAAATATAAT
>CAUQKD010000163.1:0-5608 GCA_963518365.1 uncultured Lachnoanaerobaculum sp.
CTCCTACTTCTACCCATTTTTTCTCACTTTTCAAAAAACAATACCGCTAAAAGACTCATGTAAAAGACTTAAGATCTGATTTTTATATTCTTAGCCTCAAGCTTATTCAAAATTTTATCCATAACCTCATTCACCTCGGTATCCAGAAGGGTTCTCTCCTTGTTTCTGAATGTCAGTGAATAAGCCACAGACTTAAATCCCGCTTCTATCTGGTCACCCTCGTATATATCGAATAATTTGAATGACTCAAGGTTGCTTCCTCCGTTTTGCTCGATAACATCCTCTATCTCGCCTACTAAGATATTTTTCGGCACTACAAGTGAAATATCTCTTGAAGTTGCAGGGTATTTTGCTATTCCCGTATACTTTATATCAAAGTTTACAAAAGGAATAATATTCGGCAAATCAAGCACTGCAATATATGTTCTCTCACCGAGTTTGTAGTTCTCACATACAAGCGGATGTACCTCACCTAAGTATCCGAGGCGAACACCGTCAAGTATTATATCGGCCTTTCTTCCCGGATGTAGAAACTCTTCCTTACAGCTTGGGTCATAGTTAAGTTTTGCATCAATTCCTATAGTTGTAAGGAATTCCTCTACTACTCCCTTCATATCAAAGAAATCTTCTTTTCCGTAGAATCCGAGAACGAACTGCATTCTCTCATCAGGCAATTCCTTCAGCGGAAGCTCCTTCGGAATATATATATTTGCAAGTTCAAACAGATGAACATCCTTATTTCTTCTGTTGTAGTTGGTTGACAAAGAATTCAAAATACCGTTTACAGCCTGAGTTCTCATCATCCTAAAGTCCTCACCGAGAGGATTTGAAATCTCTATAGCGTTTCTGTAGTGACTGTCCTTTGAAAGATTCAGCTTATCAAATACCTTGGCACTTTCAAATGAATAGTTCATCGCTTCAGAGAATCCTAAGAATTTTGCAACTTCTCTTGCAATCTCTTCTATCTCAAGTTTTAAATTGATTCCGCCTATAGTTGCACTTGATTTCGGCAATGTAGTAGGTATCTTATCGTATCCGAAGAATCTTGCCACTTCCTCTGCAAGGTCCGCCATAAAGTGAATATCCTGTCTGAAAGTCGGAGCCACTATCTCATCAGTCTCTTTATCATATTTTAACTCAATTCTGTCAAAGATTTCAAGCATATCTTCCTTTGATATGTTTGTGCCAAGTAACTTGTTAATCCTGTCAGGCTCAAATTTTACTCTTGATTCCACAACCTTTACAGGATATACATCAACACATCCTCCTACAACCTCGCCTGCACCGAGCTCTTCCACCAAAGAACAAGCTCTCATCATAGCATCATATGCATTGTTCGGGTCAAGTCCTTTTTCAAACTTACCTGACGAGTCTGTACGAAGTCCAAGTCTTTTTGATGAAAGTCTGATATTTGTACCGTCAAATGTAGCACACTCAAATACCATTGTAGATACATCATCTGTAATCTTTGAGTTTTCACCGCCCATGATACCTGCAATTGCTACAGCCTTTTTTGCATCATTTATCATAAGAATATCTTTGTCAAGCTTTCTTAAAGCGCCGTCAAGTGTCTCAAACTCTTCCCCGTCTTTTGCTCTGTCAACTACTATCTTATGTCCTTCAAGTAAGTCATAGTCAAAGGCGTGCATAGGTTGTCCGTACTCTTCCATTACATAGTTTGTAATATCAACTATATTGTTTATAGGCCTTATACCTACGGCACGAAGTCTCTCCTGCATCCAGGCAGGTGAAGGTGCAAGCTTGATATTTTTTACAACTCTTGCAACATATCTCTTACAAAGCTCATTATCTTTTACTTCAACGCTCAGATATTCGGCTACATTCTTACTGTTTCCGGTTTCATTTACCTTCGGTAATACAAACTTTTTCTTAAATGTAGCTGCGGCCTCTCTTGCAATTCCTATTACACCGTAGCAATCCACTCTGTTTGATGTTATCTCATACTCAAATACGGTATCTCTAAGTCCTAAAAGCTCTATAGCATCGCTTCCTACTTTTGAGTCCTTAGGCAGTATATATATACCGCTCTCAGGTGCGTCAGGGAAGTAGTTTTTGTCCTGTCCGAGCTCGTCAATAGAGCACATCATTCCAAATGACTCCACTCCGCGAAGCTTACCCTTTTTTATCTTTATTCCGTTCTCAGGCAAAGGACCGCCGTCATGTCCGCCTGCAACTTTTCCGCCGTCCAAAACTACAGGTACCTTATCACCTACCGAAACATTAGGTGCTCCTGTAACTATCTGTATTTTCTCATTGCCTACATCCACCTGACAAATAATAAGTTTATCCGCATCAGGATGTTTTTCTATTGAAAGTATCTCACCTACTACTATTTTCTCAAGATTTTTATCTAATTCTTTATAACCCTCTACCTTGGTTCCGGTTAGAGTCATTGCATCTGTATATTCACTTGGTGTCACATCCAAGTCAGGCACATAGGCCTTTACCCATGATAATGCTGTATCCATTCTTTACCTCTGCTCTATGTATATTTTGTTGATTAAAACTGCTTTAAAAATCTGATATCATTCTCATATAACAGTCTCATATCGTCTATCTCATACTTTAAGAGTGCAATTCTCTCAAGTCCGATACCGAATGCAAAGCCGTTATACTCATTCTTATCAACTCCACACATATCAAATACATGAGGATGTACCATTCCGCAGCCAAGTATCTCTATCCAGCCGCTGCCCTTACAGAATCTGCATCCGCTTCCGTGGCATTTAAAACAGGTCACATCCATCTCCGCACTCGGCTCTGTGAAAGGGAAATGGTGAGGTCTGAATTTAACCTTTGTATCTTCTCCGAAAAGTTTCTTTGCAAATACTTCAAGTGTTCCCTTAAGGTCTGCAAATGTGATGTCCTTATCTACGATAAGCCCCTCTATCTGGTTAAATGTAGGTGAATGTGTAGCATCCACCTCGTCTGAACGGTATACTCTTCCAGGGCTTAACATCTTTATAGGAAGCTTACCTGTCTCCATAATTCTTGCCTGTACAGGTGATGTCTGTGTACGAAGTACGATATCCTTTGATATATAGAAGGTATCCTGTTCATCCTTTGCAGGGTGATTTGCAGGTATATTAAGCTTGGTAAAGTTGTACTCGTCAAACTCTATCTCAGGTCCTTCGACAACTTCATATCCCATATTTGTAAATATTTTTTCAACTTCATGTAATGCAATTACATTCGGATGGCTGTGTCCGAACTCTCTTTTGTTGGCAGGTAGTGTAACATCTATGGTCTCAGCCTGCAGTCTTGCCTTAAGTGCAAGTTTTGAAAGCTCGTTTCCTACATTTTCAAGTGTATTTTCAATAGCTTCTCTCGCCTCATTAACTACTTTACCGAACTCTGCCCTGTCCTCAGGAGCTATATTCTTCATATTTTTAAGAAGTGCGGTAAGCTCTCCCTTTTTTCCGAGATATGCTACTTTAAGTTCATTCAGTCTTTCTTTATTCTCTGCACTGTTTATTTTCTCTAAAGCTTCTTTTTGAAGCTTCTCTATTATGTCTATCATTATTTCTCCTTACTTAATGCATAGTCAAGCCCCATATCAGTCTATTCTGATATGGGGCAAATCACCATTCAGGCTTTTATCTATAGATAATATCGTCTCTGCCCGGACCGTTGCTTACCAATTTTACAGGCACTTCAAGTTCTTTTTCTATAAACTCGATATATTTCCTACAGTTCTCAGGCAGCTTGTCATATTCTTTTATTCCTCTGATATCACATTTCCATCCCGGAAGATATTCATACACAGGCTTTGCAAGCTTTAACTTGTTTGTTGTAGGGAAGTCCTTTGTAATCTCACCGTTTATATCATAGCCTACACATACAGGAATCTCATCAAGATATCCGAGTACATCAAGTACTGTAAGTGCAACCTCTGTAGTACCCTGTATTCTTACACCGTACCTTGAGGCAACCGCATCAAACCATCCCATTCTTCTAGGTCTTCCTGTGGTGGCACCGAACTCACCGCCGTCGCCGCCTCTTCTTCTAAGCTCATCGGCTACAGCTTCATCCAAAATTTCACTTACAAACTCTCCCGCTCCTACTGCAGATGAGTATGCTTTAACCACTGTTGTGATATCACTTATTTCATATGGCGCTATACCTGCACCGATTGCACCGTATGCCGCCAATGTGGATGATGATGTAACCATCGGGTATATTCCGTGGTCAGGGTCTTTGAGTGAACCCAGCTGTCCCTCTAAAAGAATACTCTTTCCCTCTTTGATTGCCTTATATAAATATGCACTTACGTCACATACAAAAGGCTCTATCATATCTCTGTACTCGTGAAGTGTATCCATAAGTTCAGTTTTGTCAAGCTCAGGCATATGATAAAGATGCTTGAACATTACATTCTTAAGTGTGCAGATTTTTTCAACTTTTTCTTCAAGTATTTCATCGTCAAACAGCTCGCTTACCTGAATACCGATTTTTGCAAACTTATCTGAATAAAAAGGAGCTATTCCCGACTTGGTAGAGCCATATGCCTTTCCGGCAAGCCTTGCTTCCTCATAGGTATCTTGCAAAATATGATACGGCATCAAAAGCTGTGCTCTGTCGGATACCAAAATCTTAGGCCTCGGAACACCTTTTTCTACTATTTCATTTATTTCTTTAATCAAATACGGAATATTAAGTGCAACTCCATTGCCTATAACGCTTGTTGTATGATCATAGAATACTCCTGACGGCAATAAATGCAATGCAAACTTACCATAATTGTTTATGATTGTATGGCCTGCGTTGCTTCCGCCTTGGAAACGGATAATAATATCTGCCTTTGCAGCCAGCATATCTGTAATTTTACCTTTACCCTCGTCTCCCCAGTTAGCACCTACTATAGCTCTTACCATTTAATTCAATTCTCCTTACACATTTATATCAGCCTTTAATCCCAGAATATCCTTGTATTCATCTAAGATAGGCTTGATATTTCTTTTTATAAAATCTTCCACCTGAACACTGCTTCTGCCGATATATTTTTCAGGCTTCATAGATTCTTCCAACTCTTCCTTTGAAAGATTGAACATAGAATCATTTGCAATCAAATCAAGCAGATTGTTGTTTTCTCCAAGTTCTTTTACATTTTTTCCGGCAATCATTGAAAGTTCTCTTATTCTTTCGTGCAGCTCCTGTCTGTCGCCGCCCGCTTTCACAGCATCCATCATTATATTCTCTGTAGCCATAAAAGGCAATTCAGCCATCAAATGTTTTTCTATAACTTTAGGATATACCACCAGCCCGTCAACAACATTCAAATATAAGTCAAGTATACCGTCTATGCATAAAAATCCCTCAGGAATGGACAGTCTCTTGTTTGCCGAATCATCCAATGTCCTCTCAAACCACTGTGTGGAAGCCACCATCATCGGATTCATAACATCACTCATAACATAATTTGAGAGCGATGCAATCCTCTCACTTCGCATAGGATTTCTCTTATATGCCATTGCCGATGAACCTATCTGTGATTTTTCAAAAGGCTCTTCAATCTCTTTTAAATGTTGTAAAAGTCTGATGTCATTTGAAAACTTATGTGCGGAAGCCGCAATTCCCGCAAGGACAT
>CAUQKD010000164.1:0-5590 GCA_963518365.1 uncultured Lachnoanaerobaculum sp.
ATACCTTTGATGAAATCAAAAAATTTATAGCTTTATACAATTCAGATAAATTCAGTACAGTAAATTCAATTATATTTTCAGCCAGGGGAATAATCGCTGTTTTATCGGTAGGATTTATTGTATGTGAAAAATACAGGAAAAGTCTGTAGCACAGTAAAAAATCGCCGGCTTCTTACACTCCGGCGATTTTTGTATTGTTTTAACAATCATATTATGAGGTATTATATTTGATAAAACAGATTAAGAGGCTCTGTTGTCAGCCTGTTCATTTCGGGTATTTATCTCATACTTCCGGGAGTATTATCCTGCATTGAATCATTGCTTTGTGAAGAATCATTACTCTGCGGTGAAGTATTATTTGAGTCATTGCTTTGTGGCAAGCTGCCATTTTGTTTAGGCTCATTACCCTGTATTGAACTGTTATTTTGTTGTGACTCACTGCTTTGTATCGGGCTGCTTTGCTGTGACTCATTACTTTGTCCTCCTTCAAGACTTTTATCTTTAGAATTTTTAGGAGCTTTATCATTTGACTTACTTTTATTTTGAGACTCTATCTCCTGCTCCCTTCCGGTATTTTTTTCCGTCTGTGAAGCTGACTGTTCTTTATTATTCTTAGAAGATTCCGGAGTGTTGTTAGAATCTGTTTCCAGGCTCTTTTGATTATTTTTTTCTTCCTGTAAAGCTGATGAACTTTGCAAATCAACAGACTGCCCGGTTTCCACGGAAGTCTCGATAGTATTATTTGAGTTTCCGGTCTGTCCTGAGGATTCTAAAAGCTCTGAAACTGTGTAGTTTTTATACTTCACAATATCTGCCGGTTGTATTGCAAAAGTTTTAGCATCGGTGGATGATTCATTCCCATCCTTTTGAGACTTCGCTTTAATATATTGAATCTGCTGATAAGTTCCTGTGGAAATGCCTAAGGAACTTGCTGTTTTATGTTCTTTTAAGGTAGAGCCTGTAAGTACAAGATTTAATTTACCCTGTGTCTGCTCTGTACTAAATGCTGATAAAGCCTCCTCTTGCAAAATGTTCATGCGTCTATCATTGCTTGCAGACACATTTATCAGCACATATTCTCCGGCATCACTGTTTAGATATTTTTTTTGTGAAAGAATCAGCTTTGTTTGTTCCAAAGTTTCTTCCAATGTGGCATGATGCAGTGATGTTTTTATCAACTCATCCACAATTCCCTGTCCTTCTTCATTAAGTCCCTTTACCTTAATTACATAATTTTGTCTGTTCAAGGTATACTCTATTGACGGATTTATATCCAAGGACACATAGGAGCATGCCCAAACATTATTATAAGAATATACTCCACCTGCTCCGGCGGTAAGCAAAAATAGTGCCGCAGCGCTGCCGGCAATATATCTTCTAAATGAGCCGAGTGAAAGTATCTTACCACGGCTTTCAGGACTTATATCCAAAGAATCCCCGACAGAGAGCTTACCTTTTTTTATTTTTCTAACGACTCCATCCTCACATAGAACGGCAGCCCAATTTTCTTTGATCTCCAGTACTACTGCTTTCATAGTTCTGTTTCCAATGCCTTTCTGATATAACTCATATATTCTTTCAACAGAGGATAATCCCCCTGCATAATTTCTGCCGCTGCTATAATATATTTTCTATGCCTTTCCAAAATCTTTACAGAAATATCTTTGCCTGATGAAATATCCTTAACAGGAAGTGTTCTTGTGGTTTGCATTTTTTTGAAAAGAGTCGGATTTTGCAAAAGTACGGCTACCGCCTTTGCACAAGCTATCTTTGTCTTTTCCGCCTTTGGAGAGCATTCTGTCAGGTCAAAAAAAGAAAAATTATAGCCTGAAAGCATATTTTGTACTGCTGAAATCTCATCCTGCATAGGGGTTGAACCCGGAGTTTCCACACCGACACCCTCTGCCGCAGATATTTCTACAGTTCTTTGTCGTATTTCTATTTGTAAGGCACTGACTTCTTCTTCATTTTCGATTTCGCCATCCATAGAGGCAGGCTCAACAGAAAGCTCTTTTTGAAAGCGGGCCTGTGAAAGTAAATAGTCTGTCAACCGCCTTTTGATTACCAAAAAAGCAAATTCCTTAAAGCTTCCCTTGGACTCTTCATAGGATTTTATCGCTTCACAAAAGGCAATCATAGCTACAGAATATTCATCATCATTTTCTGATATAAAACGTTTTGTTGCTCGAAAAGCACTTATTAAAATAAATTTTTTATGCTTACTTATAAAAGTATTCATATAATTTTCATCCGTCTGTGCCTTAAACACAGAATCGGAAAATTGATTAGTAGCAAATATAAACACGCAAGATCTCCCCAAAGGCATAACATTTTGCCTGATTTACAGTCAATAACAATTACTTTCCCTTGACCGACAGGTCTTTTTCAACAGCACTTTAATTCCGAGTATATTCTGATAGAGTACTGTAAAATAAATGATAAAGCAAGTGCTTTTCATTTAATCTATGTAAACGGACAATATCCGGTCAATATAAATATCAAACATAGCACCCGCACAAAACCGTTTTCCGGCAGCACGGGGCTATAACAATGAGCAATGTTTTATAGTGAATAAAATATTACTTTAAAATTATTAAATCGTCAATTAGTAGAAAATAAGCAGAGATTAAGCTCCTATACCGGCATCGTCCGCAGTAACACCCTCAGGAAGCTCAGGTCTGGGATTACCCTCTTTCATAGCCTCTTCGTCAGACTTTCTTCCAAGTGAAGGTCTGTTACCTGACTGATTATCTGCCCCTCCAAATGCTGCTCCGGCAGTTGACTGATTGTTACTTCCTTCAAATGCAGGTCGTTTGCCTGACTGGTTGTCTGCTCCCCCAAATGCAGGTTTTTCAGTTGACTGGTTATCAACTCCACCAGATGCAAGTCGCTCACCCGACTGGTTGTTATCAGCTGCTTCAAATATTGGTTGATTAGTTGACTGATTATCACTTCCTGCAAACGCCGGTCTGTATGCTGAAATACCGGAGTCTTCTGCTGCATCGTAACTTTGTTCGTCCCTTGCATTTTGGTTCATACCGAAATACTGAGAACTGTTTCTGGCAGAAAAGCCCTGCTCCATCATACCGCCCAATCCAAAAGCAGAATTATTCATATTTTCTATTCCCGTACTTTCCACTGTAACACCATCAGGAAGCTCCGGTGTAGGGTTACCCTCTTTCATAGCCTCTTCGTCAGACTTTCTTCCAAGTGACGGTTTATTACCTGACTGATTATCCGCTGTTTCAAATGTTGGGTTATCAGTTGACTGGTTGTTAACTCCTTCAAATGATGTTTTCCCACCTGACTGGTTATCTGCCCCTCCAAATGTTGGTTGCTCACCTGACTGGTTATTTGTTTCTCCAAATGCAGGTCGTTCAGTTGACTGGTTATCAACTCCGCCAAATGCCGGGCGCTTACCTGACTGGTCATTATCTGTATCACTTAAACTATTTTCAAAATCACTAAAGCCTTCGGTGTTGTTTTTATTCTGTGGCATATCCGAAGGTATGTTGCTTTCATCAAAAGCTCCATTATTCATCATTCCCTGACCTATATTGCCACCGTTAAAAAGTCCGCCTCTTTCAAAACCTTTATCAAAAGATTCTCCAAAGTTTTGATTCTGCATATTTCTTACCGGCATATTCTGATTTCCAAATTCCTGTGATGCCAATGCTGTGATTCCTGCCATAGTTGTAATAGCAAACGCTGTCATTCCTGCTGCAATAAGTTTTTTCTTAAACATAATATTTTCTCCTTTCGGGCTTTGCCCATATAAATCATTATTTTCTTCGGCTCTGTTCAATATGTTTTTCGCCGATAATATAGTATTCGGGAAAGGAAATGAAAAAAATGGGGGAGGGAGAAATTTTTTTAAATAATTTTTATCTATATGTACGCATGTTCCGAAATAGCTATATATTTTTGCATACGAATTATATTATTACTTTTTAACCGTTAAAATATCTGGGGAGATTATAACTTGGTTTATATTTTTATAAACCGAGACATAACTGAACTATATCTCGTTTTATGAGCGATTTTACCCAAAATATAACTTGACAAATATATATATATAATAGTATCGTAAGCTTTTCTTAAGTTTTATTTAATCAGGAGGAAATATGAGTAATAACAAAATGACCACTTGCAAGACTTGTGGTAAAGAGATGGCTAAAAATGCCAAAGTTTGCCCACACTGTGGTGCAAAAAATAAAAAACCTATTTTTACAAGACCATGGTTTATAGCTATTGTTGTAATAATCATTATTATAGCGGCTATCACTTCAGGTGGCAAGAAAAACAGCAAAACGACAGTATCAGGCAAGCCTGATTCAACTAATTCATCAGCTGAAAACTCCACCTCGGAAAGTACTACAGCATCAATAGAATATACCTCTTACACTGTAGATGATTTAATGGCACAGCTAAATGACAATGCACTAAAGGCAAGTGATGCACATAAGGGAGAATATGTTCGTATTACAGGTAAGCTAAGCAATATTGACAGTTCAGGAAAATACATTGATTTAGTACCTGAGACTGACTTTGCTATCATTGGTGTTCAATGCTATATAAAAAATGACGAAACAAAAGCTAAAGTTGCTGAATTATCTAAAGACTCAATGGTCACACTTACCGGAAAAATCACTGATGTAGGTGAAGTCCTTGGATATAGCTTAAATATTGATAATATTGAATAAAATAAGGCTATCACTTTAAGAACTAAAAAGCTTAAAGTGATAGCCCATTTTTATCTGTTTCAATTTATAAACTATAATAATACACAATCTACAAATTCAATTACTTTTATACTTAAGGCTCGTCTTTAGTCCATAAACATGTACTCGTATGCTTTATGCTGTTCTAAGCTTTCATCCATGGTATCAGACAGATGAACTTCTTTAATATGCAAACCCAAACTATCTTTCCTTAAAACCAATATACCATCAAGACTGATTTCAATATCATTGTCACTATATTTTACTACCATGCCTCCATGCAACCCCACCGTAAACTCCGTCTCTTTAAAATAAGCCATATATTCAGTATCAAAGGGGACATCTGTAGGTGCATAAAAACTACCTTCTTTTATATAAAATTCCTTATCAACAATTTTATCACGAATATCGGAATACTTTATACTTTTACCACTAAATATAAACCTTGTATCAGGCACAAAGTACTTATCATATATAGATAAATCATGCGAGTTCATAACTTTTGCAAACTTTTTTCCCGAACACCTCACTGTAGATACTATTATCAAAGGATAAATGACAAAAATGACAAGGAATATAATTATAGATATAACTATTATTAATCCAAACTTCTTTTTAAAACTGTTGATTTGCATGATTTTACACTTCTCCATTTCTCCGATTAAAATAGGATATCCATTTTGTATATTATTTAAAAGTATAAAATCAATTTATACCATTTCTTTCAAAAGTACCTTGTTCAATAAACTTATCCAGTATTGTTAATATATTACTTGTATTTGTTTTGTATGCTGTTACTGATATATTTTTTTTCATTTATATTATCAATCATTCTATTTTTCTTGAAACTTATAGCTTTGTTTTTCTTC
>CAUQKD010000165.1:0-5587 GCA_963518365.1 uncultured Lachnoanaerobaculum sp.
CATAATATTAAAGAGGTGATAGATGCGGTAGTAAGGCTGATAGATAATAAGATAGAAGATAAAGATACCACTATTGATGAGATAATCAGCATTATAAAAGGACCTGATTTTCCTACCGGTGCCAATATATTAGGGCTTAGAGGTATTAAAGAGGCATATACCACAGGTAGAGGAAAGATAAAGGTAAGAGCGGTCACTGAAATCGAATCAATGTCAAACGGCAAGAACAGGATTGTGGTCAGTGAACTTCCATACCTTGTAAATAAGGCAAAACTTATTGAAAAGATTGCGGAGCTTGTAAAGGACAAAAGAATAGACGGTATCACAGATCTTAGAGACGAATCAAACCGTGAAGGAATGAGAGTTGTTATAGAACTTAGAAAAGATGTGAATGCCAATATCATATTAAACAGATTGTATAAGCATACACAGCTGCAGGATACTTTCGGCGTAAATATGCTGGCATTGGTTGACAATCAGCCTAAGGTATTAAATATCTTACAGATGCTTCAGTATTATCTGTCTCATCAGGAAGATGTGGTTACCAGAAGAACGAAGTATGAGCTGAACAAAGCAAAAGAGAGAGCTCATATATTGGAAGGCTTGCTTATTGCCCTTGACAACATTGATGAAATCATAAAGATTATCAGAGGCAGTGAGAATGTAAATATTGCAAAGGAAGAGCTTATAAAGAGATTCGGACTTTCAGATGCACAGGCACAGGCTATAGTGGATATGCGTCTGAGGGCTCTCACAGGATTGGAAAGAGAGAGACTTGAATCCGAGTACAATGAGCTGCTTGCAAAGATAGAATATTTCGAGGGAATACTTGCAGACGAGAAAAAATTGCTTGCACTTATAAAAGAAGAAATCCTTGTGGTTGAAGATAAGTATAAGGATGACAGAAGAACAGGCTTTATGCAGGATGATGATATGGAGGATGAGGACCTTATCCAAAGAGAAGATATTATCATCGCAATGACAAAGCTCGGATATATAAAGAGGATGAGTCCGGACAATTTCAATGTACAAAACAGAGGCGGTAAGGGTATCAAGGGAATGCAGACCATTGATGACGACTTCATTGAGGACATTGTTATGTCAACCACTCACAATGATATATACTTCTTTACCAATAAGGGTAGAGTGTATACAATCAAGGGATACAAGATTCCTGAGGCTTCAAGAACTGCAAGAGGAGTTGCAATAGTAAACTTGTTGCAGTTGCAGCCTGATGAGAAGATTTCCGCGATTATACCAAGTGAGGCAAGGTCAAGAGACGGATATCTGTTTATGGTTACCAAAAACGGTACTATAAAGAAATGTCAGATAAATTTATTTGACAACATCAGAAAGAACGGACTTGCAGCAATCAATCTCACAGAAGATGATGAGCTTATAGAAGTAAAGGTGACTCATGGTGATGATGATCTTATCATTGTTTCAAAGTACGGTATGTGTATCAGAATCAATGACAAGGATATAAGAGCTATGGGCAGAGGTGCTACAGGTGTCAGGGGAATGAGACTGAATAAAGGTGATGAAGTCATCGGAATGCAGCTGGCATCTCAAGGGGAGTATTTGCTTCTTGTTTCTGAGTATGGATATGGAAAGAGAACAAAGATATCAGAGTTCAAAGTCCAAAACAGAGGCGGTAAAGGTATCATATGTTATAAGGACAATGAAAAGACAGGTAAGCTTGTAGGTGCGAAGCTTGTAAATGAAGACAGAGAGATTTTATTGATAACTACAGAGGGAATTATTATCAGAATAGAGGTCAGCGGAATATCAATACTGGGCAGAACAGCCAGCGGAGTGAAGCTTATGAACATAGACAGAGAAAGTGATACCAAGATTGCAAGCATTGCAAAGATCAGAGAAGAAAAAAACACCGAATCTGATGAAGAGAGCAATGAATAGAAAGGAAATAAAATGCAAAAGATACCATTTTTGACATTGGAACAGGTAAAAGAGATTGTAAAGACATATCCCACACCATGGCATATATATGATGAGAAGGGAATCAGAGAAAATGCCAAGAGATTAAACGAGGCATTCAGCTGGAATAAAGGTTTTAAAGAGTATTTTGCAGTGAAGGCCACTCCGAATCCTTTTATAATGAATATATTAAAGGAATATGGCTGCGGTGTGGACTGCTCTTCCATGGTTGAGCTTGAGATGTCGGATGCCTGTGGATTTAGCGGCAAAGATATAATGTTTTCATCAAATGAGACTCCTATTGAGGAGTTTAAGTTTGCAAACGACCTTGGAGCGATAATAAACTTGGATGACATTACACATATTAAGTATGTGGAAGAGGTATGTGGAAAGCTGCCCGAGACTATGTGTGCAAGATATAATCCGGGTGGAGTCTTTACTATGTCAAACGGTATAATGGACAATCCGGGAGATGCAAAGTATGGAATGACTCCCGATCAGCTTATAGAGGCCTTTAAGATAATGCGGTCAAAGGGTGTAAAGCATTTCGGTGTTCATGCATTTCTTGCCAGCAATACTGTAACAAATGAGTATTATCCCAAACTTGCAAGAGAGCTGTTTGAGTTTGCAGTAAGGATAAAGAATGAAACAGGTATCAATGTGGAGTTTATCAATCTGTCAGGAGGTATCGGCATACCTTATACTCCTGACAGTGAGCCAAATGATATTTTTGAAATATCAAATGGTGTGAAAAAGGCGTATGAAGAAGTGCTTGAGGCAAACGCTATCATGGATGTAGCTATATTTACAGAGCTTGGAAGATATATGCTTGCGCCATATGGTGCTTTAATAACAGAGGCGATACATGAGAAGAATATATATAAGCATTACATCGGTGTGGATGCATGTGCCAGTAATCTGATGCGCCCTGCTATGTACGGAGCTTACCATCATCTTACAGTTCTCGGTAAGGAAAATGAGAAAGCAAGTGAGGTCTATGATGTGGTGGGTTCACTTTGTGAGAATAATGATAAGTTTGCTATAGACAGGAAGTTGCCGAAGATAGAAAAGGGAGATTATATCTATATTCATGATACGGGAGCACATGGTTTTGCAATGGGATATAATTACAACGGTAAGCTTAGGTCTGCGGAGTTACTCTTACAGGAGGATGGAAGTGTGAAGATGATAAGAAGAGCGGAGACCGATAAAGACTATTTTGCAACCTTTGATTTTTGTAATATAATGGATAAATATTTAAAATAAGATCTGCATATTTTTTAGAAATATAAGAAATTAAAGGGGATAAGTTAATATGATCTTTAAAAGAAATCTGTCTGTATGCTTTATGTCAATAGTGGTTTGTTTTCTGTTTATCTTTTCACAAAAAGCATCGGCATCAACAGGAGTTTATGTTCCGGATCCTGTAACAAGTTTTGTGGCAAATGTTAAGGATGCAGCCTATGGTGCAACAGGAGACGGTGTCAGTGATGATACTGCGGCGATACAAAGGGCTATTGATGCAGTTTCTGCGGCAGGTGGAGGAATCGTAGACATTCCGGCAGGAAACTATATGATTAACACATTGTATCAGACAGGAAACAGCTATGAGAAAGCAGGGCTTGTACTTAAAAGCAATATTATTGTACGTATTGCAAGCGGTGCAACACTTTATGCGATTCCGAACGGAGAGAAGTCCTATCAGATGTTCAGTATCACACATGTTGACAATGTACATATAATAGGAGGTAGATTAATCGGTGACCGTGATAATCATATCGGAAATCTTGGACAGACCGGATACGGTGTCCGAATCACTGATGCTACAAATGTGGTTATTGAAGATTTGTATGCCGGTGAATTTTGGGGAGATGGAGTATTTTTAGGAGAAAACAGTAAAAATATTACTATCTATAGAGTTGTTTGTGATCACAATCGTCGTCAGGGAATGTCGATTGTAGGCGGTCAGAATGTCAAAATACTTGAGTCAGAGTTTAAACGCTCTGACGGTACACCTCCAAAGGCAGGAATTGATATTGAACCTGAGGGAGATTATCCGATTGCAAAAGATATTGAGGTACGTGGCTGTTTATTTTCAGGGAACGCTACAGGTTTTGTGGTTAGCAACCAGTATGCAAACAGTGTTGCAGCAAATATTACATTTGCCGATAATACTGTTCGTGATAATATAAGCGGAGTAGTCCTGGTAGGGTTGAAAGGAGGTTTAGTTACAGGTAATAAAGTTTATAATGATCAAACTATAACAAAAAATGATATACATTGGGGCATCAGACTTCGCAACAACGGACGTTATTCAACAAGTAATGTCAGAGTCAGCGGAAACACTGTATATGGAGGAAATATTATTGACAGTACCGGAGAGAGCAGTAATACGGTTCAAAATAATACTTTTAAGGCTTCAGTCTATGTTCTTGGTATTGCACATGCAGGGCAAACACTTAATGCTAAGGTATATGACGGTGATTATGGAGATCTTCATGTTCATAATTCTGTACTTGTTCCTGCATCTTCAATTTCTTCCTATCAGTGGTATGCAGATGGAACAGCTATTAGCGGTGCGACAAATTCAAGTTATATTCCTACAGCGGCAGATGCAGGAAAAGAGATTACTGTAAGGGTTCAGTACACTGATAAAGCCGGAAATGCAGAAGATGCAACAAGCTCTCCTACACTACCTGTAAATTATGCAAATCATGCACCGACTGATATTACTCTAAACCCTTTGTTTATCTACAGTGATGAATATTTGGCGGAAGTGGGACTGCTGACTACAACAGATCCTGATGCAGGAGATTCACATACATATACGGTTGATGATGAGCGCTTTGAGGTAGTATATGGTAATTTACTGCGTTTGAAAGGAGAAAATTATATTCCGTTTGGTTCTGTAAACACTATAACTCTCAATGTAACTTCAACGGATGCACTCGGTGCTTCTTTTACAAAAGCTTTTACAATAGAAGTTGCAAGGCCTAAGAACCAGCCGCCGAAAAAAATCACACTTGCCAACAATACACTAAATGCAGGAAGTCCCGGAGAAATAGTAGGAAAACTTACAACTATTGATCTTAATGTAGGCGATACTCATACCTACACTTTAAGTGATTCACGTTTTGAAGTAAGTTCTGACAGTATGCTTAAGTTAAAAGACGGTATAAGTGTGGATGCGTCCACAGAGACAAGCATTAACTTGCAGGTAGTAGCAACTGATTCAGGCGGATGGGTTTGTACACAAAATTTTACTTTGCAGGTACAGTCAGGAACAACGAACAATACCGGAGCGACTAATAATACCGGAGCAGCAAATAATACCGGAACTAATAATGGCGGAGCACAAAATAACGGAACAAATAACGGTGGCACACCAAATAACGGTGTAACACCGAATAACGGAGCAAATAACGGCGGCACAGTAAATACCGGATCTAATAATAACAGTATCTCAACGCCGTCAGTACCTGAGCGTAGGAGAGGAGGCGGATCGGGAGGCTCCGACAGCAGAGATTCAGGATTTTCTTCACATAGTCGCAGAAGTATCGGGCTAAAGAATGGCGGCGCTTCATCCAATTCCTGCTCTTATATTCAAACAGGCGGTAAAGTATATAGTCAGGGCAGTTGGAAAAAGGAA
>CAUQKD010000166.1:0-5572 GCA_963518365.1 uncultured Lachnoanaerobaculum sp.
TTCTTTTTTGAAATATCCCCATATATGAAGAACGGCATTACTAAAATCTTTTTTACTCTCCTTCATATCTCTTGCTTCCTGTATTTTTTTATTTACCCATAAAACATCCGGTTCTTTTTCTCTCAAATACGCCCTTATCTCCAGATATGCTTTATGAGATTTGCTTAGTACATAATATTTATTTTTTGCCCATAATTCTTCACATTCTCTTCTTATATCTTTATGTCTCATATTAACACCTCTTTAAAAATATTCATACATAAACTTTAGTATCTTATCTATAAATCCGATATTATTGTTATTTTTTCTTTGAATTCATAAAAAGATTCTGTTTCATATAATTCAAATACTAAAGTCGTAGTTGCCCGAAATATTATAACCTTGACAGATATTTCAGAAACTTAGGTAATCGTACAGTTTTGTGAAATTCAACATATCAGTGGCAGCATTATTGGCTTTTTATATAAATAATCTTTTCATAAACACCAAATCTTCTTTAGCATATTCATATCTTGCTTCTTCTCTTATTATAGGTATATCAGGTTTTTCTTCTTTAAGCCATTTTTTAATGATGTCATACCTCATAATACCCTCGCCAAGCTTACAAGGTGTATGCCTGCCTTCATCCGGAAAGACTCCGTCTTTCATATGAATAATCTCAGTCTCCTTACCGAATGCGTCTATACATTCTTTCCACAATGCTTCCTGCGAGTCTACACGCTCTCTTGTAAGAACATTTAAAGGGTCGAATATAATTTTCAGCCTATCACTTCCAAGCTTATCAATCATTTTCCCTGTCCACTCACTGCAATAAAGTGTATGTGCCGCTACAGGTTCCATAGCCACATAGGCATCATACTTGTCAGCTTCATTGAGCATATAATCAAGCCTTTTTATAAGTTTTGGAAAAAGTCTTATCTTATCTTCCATACTTATGTTTCCATAGGAACTTTCACTTCCTACATACAGAGCAGACAGCGGCTTGCTTATTTTCATCGCTGCAATGAACTCATTTCTGTGATTCCGCCATATTTCATCATTATCTGTTGTAAAATCAATATAGCTTCCAAGTACACTCAGTTCAATTCCCTTAAATGCATCTTTTATATATTCAATATCTTTTTCCTTTATATCAATATTTCCGCTGATACCGGGAAAGGACTTTTTTACAGCCAAATGTATTGATTCAAATCCTAACTCTCTTACCTTTTTTGCAAGAATTTTCGCATCGTCTCTTCCAAAGTCATGTACTCTTACTCCGAATTTCAAATTTTCACCTCCATAAACTCACTAAAATAAAGACTTTCCTCTTTCTGTAACAAAAGTGTGCCCTTCGCAAATATTTTCATGCTCGAAAAAAGCTACTTCCTCAGGAGTAACTTTATTCATTTCTGTAAACCCATCTTTACATACAGAATCTTTTTCTATATCACATTTATAAAACAATACGGCACCGCTTGCTCTCCACGGTCTTGCCAGATATCCCGGAAGACTTTTATAATTTTCATCTTTATTCTTTTCAATCCTGCATTTATAAAACAAAAATACTCCCTTCGGAGCACATATTATTCCGGGAGATGCCTCTTTTCCAGTATATCCGAGCCATATAAGACTACATTTTATAAAATCGGCTCTCGCATCTTCTTCACCGAAAATATAGTCCACATTCCCGAAAATATTACAACCGACAAATCTTTGCCTGCCATGTCCTGCGTATAATGTATCCTGGCTTGATTTGAAATTACAGTTTACAAATACACAATTATCAGCTTCACAGACCAAAGCCGCCGCTCTCTCTTTATTATGATACTCTCCCACTTTAATTTCAAGGGATAATCTCTCTTCATTTGTTTCACATTTGCTCTGTCCGTATTCTTCACAGCTTATCTTTTCAACACCGTCTGTTATTTCACTCTCCGTCATATACAGATTAAAAGAGTTTTCAAAGTTTATATTCTCGGCGTTGAAATTATATGCGGATTTTTCAACTATAACAGTTGCGCCCCATCTTTTTGCAAAATGCTTATCTTCTCCTTTATTTTCCTCAAAATAGCCAGACTCTCCTATACTTTTATATTTATAGCCTATTCCATAGTAAAAGCTTATTGTAGGGCATACTCCCTCTTTTGCTCTCAATAAGATATCAGGTTTTGTAATAATCACCTGCTCAAAATATTTTTCATCTGTAAGTATTATCTCTATCTTTTTATTAACTGTATCTATCAAATTAAGAGAGTGCATACACTCTCTTAAACTGCTGTAATCACCGTCTCTTTTTCCGACTTTGATTACTATTTTATTGTCTTCTATTATCAATTAAAACTCACCCCTATACATTCACAGTCCTCAATATTTTCCATAAAAGGATTACTGTCTTTACTACCTTTAATTTCTATATTTTTTAATATCAGCTTTTTTATATTCTTTGCAAATATTCCTCTTTTACACATAGTCGGGAAATTGTCCATCATTATCGGAACAACAGGTTTGATATTCTCATTCTTATCAAAATTCAATGTAATATTTTCAAGTACAATTTCTTCAATAGGCATCTCAGGCAGTCCATACAAACATGCAAATATATTTTTTACATTTTCACATCTGATATCTCTTGCCGCTATTTTCCCGATCTTCGGAGTCTTTTCATTGACTTCCATCTTATCCTGATTTTGTACATAATCGGAATGTCCGTCAGGATCACAGAAATAGAACATATTTGCGGTAAAAGGCATGCATACATCTTTCATAATAATATTCTCAAAACAAATATTATCAAGTACGGATTTCTCTCCTCTGCCTCTTCTTGTCTTTATTCTAAGTCCTCTGTCCGTACCTTCAAATATACATTTTTCCACGCTTACATCATATACTCCTGCCGCAACCTCGGAACCGATAGTCACACTTCCGTGACCTTTTCTGAATATTGAGTTTCTGATAACTATATTCTTTGCAGGCTTATAATGCTTCAGTGCCATATAGTATTTTCCGCTCTTTATTGCAACACAATCGTCTCCCACAGAAATATCCGCACCAAGTATAAGAACATTTTCACAACTTTCAGGATCAAGTCCGTCAGTATTTGGTGAATTGTCAGGGTTCATAATTGTATTATTTAAAAACAAAAGATTGTCACTGTAATAAGGATGTAGAGTCCATGAAGGTGAGTTCATTATACAAAGTCCCTGCATGGCTATGTTCTTACAATTATGTAAAAATACCGTATTCGGTCTCCATGCTATATTTTTCTTCTTTGCATCTCTCCACCAGTCAAGCATACCGGCATTGCCGTCCAGTATACCCTCACCATATATATTTACATTCTCCACACTTATTCCTGTAATTAGTGCTGCAAAACAGTCCAGCGGATTACCTTCCCATGATCCGATATTGTACTCTTTTTTCTCATCACTTGATTCTATCATACCGGGTAAAATCGGATACCTTTTTCTGTCCTTTTCACCGATCAGTACGGCATCCTTATCTATCCACAAATCAATATTACTCTTTAAAAATACAGGAGTACATAAATATTTTCCCTTAGGAATATAAACGGTACCGTCTTTCGGACAGGCATTTATTGCAGCCTGTATATATCCTGAATCTAACCCGCTCCCATCACCTAATGCACCAAAATCTTTTACATTAAGAAGTACAAATTCATATCCGGTATGAAAGCTTTTTGTATCCGAACTCTTATTCTCACAAGTGATATATATATTATAATCACTGTCAGGAAGAAGATTAAAAATTGATATAACATTTTTATTTGTTGAAGTTTTCTTTTCACCATTTATAAAAATATCGTATAAATTTTTATTTTCATAAGGATTATCACAATTTACTTCAATTGTTATACTCCTCTTAAACACCTTTACAATTTCAAAGTCAATCATTTATCATCCCTAACCTTATTATTTCCGTATATGCCATAAGAAGCGGTGCCACACCTTTGGCTTCATTTTTTACAACCGGTTCAGAGTAATAATACTCTGCGCTTCCGTCCCTGTTTTCCTTGCCTCCAAGTCCGGCTACAAGGCAAATTCCTCCAAGTGATAGCTCTTTTCCCTCAACACATAGATACCTGTCCAAAATGCCGTCAAATATCTTTTTTCCGATATCTTCAAATCTTTTCGGTAAAAGCTTATTTCTTACGGCCTTCAAAAAGGCATATGAAATAAGTGCACTTCCGGATGTTTCAAGGTAATTGCCTTTATCACCTTTCCTGTCTACCAGCTGATAAAACATTCCGCTCTCATCCTGAAACTTAAGCAAATCGTTTGCAAGATTATAAAGCATCTCCTGTAATCTTCTGAATTCATAGTATAATGACTCATCAATGGCAAGTGCCGTATCCACAAGGCTTAAGATAAACCATCCTATTGACCTCAACCAAAAATTTTTGCTTAATCCGGTTTTCTTATCACACCAAAGCGACTGCCTTGATTCGTCATAACCGTGATAATACAGCCCTGTATTTGTATCTTTCATTATTCTTTCCACATTTTCAAACTGTGAAAAGCTGTCAATACAAAATCTCATACTGTTATATTTTGTTTCATACTCCATATAAAAGGGCTGTGCCATATAAAGTCCGTCAAGCCAAACCTGATAAGGATAAATTTTCTTATGCCAGAAATTACCTTCATCAGTCCTCGGCATGGTTTTAAGCTGAGAGTATACGGTATCCATAGCTTTTCTGTACTTTTTTTTACCTGTAAGTTCAAAAAGCTTAAAAAGATTCTTTCCGGGTCTTATATTGTCGATATTGTACTCTTCTATATCATAGGTATTTATACTTCCGTCCTCGTTTACAAATGCGGATACAAAATCATCGCAAAAGTTCAGATACTTTTTATCTCTCTTTATTTCATAAAGTTCAAGATATGCGCTTATCATGCAGGCGTCAATATAATTCCATTTGTTTTTACGTCCGCTTCTAATCTGCTCTATATTCCACATCGGTGAAGAGGCATCCGAGTTTTCCAATAAAAAATCAATATATTTATCAAGTAATATATATTTTTCTTTTTTTACCATATTAACCCTTTACTCCACCTGCAGATATTCCCTCTACAAACTGATTCTGTGCTATAAAGAATATAATTATTGAAGGTAGGATTGAAATAAGCGATGTTGAAAGTATTCTGTTCCATGCAAATCCGGCATCCGAGTCCATTGCAAGCTTTACAAATATTGTTGCAGGATATTTTGCAGGATTGTTTACATACAAAAGCGGTCCAAGGAAGTCATTACTTGCCCACATGAATTTAAAAAGTGCGCATGAAACAAGTGCCGGCTTTAACATAGGTACTATTACCTTTATCAAAGTCTGTATTTCATTACATCCGTCAATCTTTGCCGCTTCTTCAAGCTCCTTAGGTATATTTCTTAAAAACTGAATAAGCATGAATACAAAATATGTCTCGGTAGCAAACATGGAAGGAACAATAAGCGGCAGATAAAGCTTTGAGCCTACCCATCCGAAAATATTGTACATAATATACTGCGGTACATTTAAAACCACCTGTGGCAGGAAAAGTGTAGACATAAGTATTGCAAATAATACACTTCT
>CAUQKD010000167.1:0-5517 GCA_963518365.1 uncultured Lachnoanaerobaculum sp.
TTCCGGATTTTAGAAGTGCGGACGGACTCTACCATCAAAAGTATAAGTACTCTCCCGAACAGGTGGTAAGTCACAGCTTCTTTATGAAATATCCTGAAGTCTTTTATGAGTTTTATAAGGATAAAATGATGTGCCTTGATGCAAAGCCTAACGCCGCACATAATAAACTCGCAGAGCTTGAACAGGCGGGGAAACTTAAGGCGGTGGTGACACAAAATATTGACGGATTACATCAGGCCGCAGGAAGCAAGATTGTGTATGAACTGCATGGAAGTATACATAGAAACTACTGTATGGAATGCGGCAAATTCTATGATGCAAAATATGTAAAGGATTCAAAGGGAATACCTTATTGCAGCTGTGGCGGTATGATAAAGCCTGATGTGGTACTGTATGAAGAAGGACTTGACGGGAATGTAATAAACTCTGCGATAAGAGCTATAGCATCGGCAGATACACTTATTATAGGAGGAACATCTTTGGTTGTATATCCTGCAGCAGGCTTTATTGACTATTTCAGAGGAAAACATCTGGTAGTAATCAATAAGTCGGATACCGCAAAGTCGGTGAATGCCGAGCTTTATGTGAATGCTCCTATCGGAGAGGTAATGAGCGGGATAAAAGTATAATAAAGATAAAGGAGTCCTTATGGCAAGGGGGAGTAATCAAAAGTTCAAATTTACATACCTTATGAAGATAATGGCTGAAAAGACTGACGACGAGCACAGTCTGACTATGGCTCAGATACTTGATGAACTTGGCAGATATGGCGTAAGTGCCGAGAGAAAGAGTATCTATGAAGACTTTAAGGATATGGGAGAATTCGGTGTTGAAATATTAAAAGAACAAAAAGGCAGAGAGACTTTTTACTATATAGCAGGCAGAGAGTTTGAGCTGGCTGAGGTCAAGCTTTTAATAGATGCCGTGCAGTCTGCCAAGTTTATTACACAAAAGAAGTCAAAGATACTTATTGCAAAGGTGAAAAATTTTGTCAGTGAACATCAGGCAAAGCAGTTGCAGAGACAGATTTTTATAAATGACCGTGTAAAGACTATGAATGAGAGTGTGTATTACAATGTGGACGATATACACACCGCAATCAATAAAAATAAAAAGATTAAATTCAAGTACTATAAATGGGATATTGATAAAAAACTGGTTGCAAGGCATGGCGGCAGTTTTTTTACAGTCAGTCCTTGGGCATTGCTTTGGGATGATGAGAACTACTATATGGTTGCCTTTGACGACTGGGACCGGAAAATAAAGCATTATCGTGTAGACAAGATGATGAACATTTGTATATGTGAAGAGGAAAGAGCCGGCAAAGAAGAGTTCAAAAACTTTGATATGGCAAAGTACTCGAAGGCAACATTCGGTATGTATCATGGAGACAAGAAAAAGGTATGTATCAGATTTGCAAATCATATGTGCGGAGTATTCATAGACAGATTCGGAAAAGATATACTCTTTATGAAAGTTGATGAAGACTATAGCGAGTTGGTAGTGGATATCAATGTAAGCTTGCAGTTTTTCGGCTGGATTTTCAGCCTCGGAAAAGATGTGACGGTTATTTCGCCTAAGGAAGTGGTGGATGAGATAAGGGAGTATACTAAGGAATTTTTGAAAAAATACGAATAATATCTTCGAGGGTATTTTTAACGGACAGCTTAAATGATATATTTTGGCTATAAAAAATATTCGATAGGAGAAGATTATGGGAAAGGTCTATATCACATTGACAGGAACAAGGCACTACTTCGGAGATGAATTTTTGGAAAGGGGTATGAAGCTTGTATTGGAGAAGGAGCCTGACAACGAGTTTGACAAAGAAGCCATAAAGGCGCTCTGTGAGGGCATAGGCAAGATAGGTTATGTGGCAAACAGTCCGTATACCGTACTTGGCGAGTCTGTGAGTGCAGGCAGGCTGTATGATAAGATAGGTGAGAGTGCAACTGTGAAGGTGGTTTTTAAGACTGAGAAAGGTGTTATTTGTAAGGTTTCAAAGAAGTCTTTGATTGATTACATATAGACATAGATTGAATTATTTATTTTAAGGAGTTTTATGAGTCTTTTGGGGAATATTTTGTGGCTGATTTTTGGAGGACTTTTAAGCGGTATTTCTTGGATACTTGCCGGATGCTTATGCTGTATTACCGTTATAGGTATACCTCTAGGGCTTCAATGTTTTAAGTTTGCAGGTTTGGCATTTTGTCCTTTCGGAAAGCAGGTAATATACGGCGGAGGCGGATTCAGCTTCTTGGCAAATATCATTTGGCTGATTTTTATCGGTATAGAGATGGCGTTTGCTCATGCGGTTGTCGGGATATTGCTTTGCATTACGATAATTGGTATTCCTTTCGGCAAGCAGTTTTTCAAACTTGCAAAGCTGTCACTTATGCCTTTCGGTGCTACTGTAATATAGTTACAACATTCTTAAATTATTATTGACTAATTGAAAAAAAGCTATATTTGATATATCATTGAAGCAAAGAAATTAGTGAAAATAATGTATTGTTGTATACAACAGACAACAACATTATATATTCAGGAGGTTAGTATGCCAATTAGTTTAAAAAAGGGACAAAAAGTAAGTCTTACAAAGGGTAATCCGGGTCTTAAGAATGTAGTGGTAGGTCTTGGATGGGACACAAACGCATATGATACAGGTTCGGATTTTGACCTTGATGCGGCAGCATTCTGTCTTACAGATTCAGGCAAGGTTTCAAGTCAGAATGATTTTGTATTCTTCGGTAATCTCAGTCACCCTTCAGGTGCTATAACTCACCTTGGAGATAATCTTACAGGTGCAGGTGACGGAGATGACGAGCAGATCAAGATTGATTTGTCAAAAGTTCCGGCTGAGATTACAAAGATTGCATTTACAGTTACTATTTATGAGGCTGAGGCAAGAAGACAGAACTTCGGTCAGGTTTCAAACGCATTTGTCAGAATTTTTGATGAGAATACAGGTGAAGAGCTTTTAAGATATGACCTTGGAGAGGACTTCTCAATAGAGACAGCCGTAGTATTCGGAGAGCTGTACAAAAACGGTGACGAATGGAAGTTCAATGCTATAGGCAGCGGTTATCAGGGCGGACTTGCAGCACTTTGCAATATGTACGGCATTGATGCGGAATAAAAAATATTGATATAATTTTAGGACAGGGCGCTTATGTGCCGGTCCTTTTTTCATAAAAACATTTTTTGTAACAAAGAATACTGAAAAAAGGCTTCTTTTATCATATAATTAGGATATACTAACTTAGATAGGAAGGAGAAATATATGAGTAAAATACTTGATTTAGATAAACCGGTTTATGAACTTGCAAAGGAGTATCCTGATTTTATAGATATATTTGCAAGTCTGGGATTTGCGGATATAAAAAATCCTGTTATGTTGAATTCTATGGGCAGAATTATTACAGTGAATAAGGGTTCCAAGATGAAAAAGATTCCGCTTGAGAAGATAAAGGAAGTCTTTGCAGAGCACGGATATGAGATAAAGGGAGACTCTAAGGAAAACGGAGCGGAAGATAAGCCCAAAGCAGCAAAAAAAAGTTCGGATTTGCCACAGGATGATGCAAGCAGTACCGAGCTTATAAAGAAGTATCTTTTAAGACTCTCAAACGGTGAATCACTTGAGTCCGTTCAAAAAGATTTTAAAGAAAAGTTTGAGTCTGTAGATGCAAGTGAAATAATGAAAGCCGAGCAGGAACTTATGGAGTCGGGAATGCCTTATCAGGAGGTACAAAAACTCTGTGACGTTCATTCGGCACTGTTTCACGGTTCTACTGAGAATGAGACAAGTGAGATAGAAAAGACATTGGACCTTGCAAGCGGTGCGGGGGCGGATACAAAGGAACTTGTAGAGACTGTGGGGCATCCGCTTAATACTTTCACAAAAGAGAATAAGAATCTTGAAAGTTATATAGATGAATTTGAAAAAAAGCTTGATAATGATGCTGTAGACAGAGAGCTTTTAAAAAAGATAAGGGAACTTTCAATACATTATGCAAAAAAGGGAGATCTTTTATACCCGCTTTTAAAGACGAAGTACAATGTCACAGGGCCTGCAACTGTAATGTGGTCTGTGGATGACGAGATAAGAGACGAGCTTGCAAGGCTGTCTGCAGTTGATAAAGAGGATGAGAAATGGGTAGAAGATATAAAAGCTGTACTTACAAGAGCTAAGGAGATGGTTTATAAGGAGGAAAATATATTATTTCCTATCTGTGCGGCCAATTTTACAGGTGAAGACTGGGTAAATATATACCTTGACAGCAAGGACTATGAAAATTGTTTGGGCGTAGTACCGGAAAGCTTTGAACTTGCAGAAAATCTGAAAAGAGAATTTGATGATATAGACGGTGAGATAGTTTTACCGGGCGGACATTTTAGTAAGGAGCAGCTTATTGCAATGCTAAATACCATGCCTTTTGAGATTACATTTGTAGATGATAAGGATATAAATCGCTTCTTTAATGAAAATGATGCACCTAAGGCTTTTAAAAGGCCGCTTATGGCTATTGACAGGGATGTATATTCATGTCATCCGCCGAAGATTGAACCTATGGTAAGAGAAATCATCGGCAGCTTCAAATCGGGAACACAGGATGAGGTATCTGTATGGTTGAAGAAAAACGACAAGGATATGCTTATAAAGTATATGGCGGTAAGAGATAAGAACGGGAAGTACCTTGGAACTATGGAGATAGTACAGGATATGGATTTTGCAAGAAAGCATTTTGAAGAAGAAGCATAAAAAATTGGGGCCTATGAATAATCATAAGCCCTTTTTCTATGCGATAATATTTGTAAGTCCGCTCTGTATAAAGGAGTTTGTAAGTACAGCCAGTTCGTGAGGTGACATCTCAAATTCGCTGTCAACCCATCTGACAAGTAGACCTACCGTTCCCGATATGATAAAATCGTAGTACAATTCAAAGTATGGCATATTCTTTTGCTTGATAAACGCTTTATACTTATTAAAAACACATACACGAAGTTTACTTCTCAGTTCACTTGAAAAGCTTGCTTCCAAATCCTCATGTAAAAATATCTTTGACATATCTTTGTTCTTATATATGAATAAAAACAGCGCCTCAATAAAAGGAACGAGATTGTCGGTATCCGGAGCTATAGTGGTAAGTATGCTTTCAAAATCCTTTAAAAGATCTCTTTGAATGTTGTCAAGCAGATCGTAAACATCCTTGTAGTGAAGATAAAAGGTTCCGCGGTTTATATCCGCCATCTGTGCCAATTCTTTAACTGTGATGTTTTGGACTTTCTTAGTCTCAAGCAAGGTGCTTAGACATTTTCTAAGCTGTGCTCTGGTTTTCCTTACTCGTCTGTCCAATGTTTGTTCGTTCATAATCCCTCCAAAATATATTGTACAATTAAATTTGATATTTATAAACAAATAATAAAATAACGTTGTTTAAAGTACTGATATCATTTAATTAACTATTGTACATAAATGTACTTAAAAGTATAATCACTTCCATAGAAAAAAGCAAT
>CAUQKD010000168.1:0-5473 GCA_963518365.1 uncultured Lachnoanaerobaculum sp.
ATCAAATAAATATATTTGGAGGTATTAAAATGGAGTATGAGAAAATGTTAGGTGTGGAGGCACCGAAGTCATGGACACATGTAGTCAGAGAGGTTCCTACAGTTACACAGGAGCAGAGAAGAAAGGCGCTTGAGATGACTCATTACAATGAGTTTGCATTCCCGGCAGGCCTTTTATATATTGATTGCCTTTCAGACTCAGGTACTACATCAATGACGGATACACAGTGGTCGGCTATGTTCCTTGCAGATGAATCATATGGTAGAAATAAGGGATACTATGTTTTACTGGATGCATTCAGAGACGTTTGGGAGAGAGGCGACGACCAGAAGAGACTCATCAACTACATAAAAGAAGGCATTGACAAAGACGATGTGGAGAAGATGATGAATGAGGTGTATCTGGTTGATTACGAGGGTGGATTTATCAACGGCGGTAAATATCAGCTTTCCAGACCGAATACATTTATTGTTCCGCAGGGACGTTGTGCGGAGGCGCTTTTATTTGATGTATTAAAGCCTTTGTTTGCAAGAAGATGGCCGGGTAAGGTATTTACCATTCCGTCAAACGCACACTTTGATACAACAGAGGGAAATATCAAGCAGATGGGAAATATTCCAAGAAATCTTTTCCATAAGGAAGTTTTGTTTGAGGTGCCAAAGAGCGGAAAGTATGAGAAGAATCCTTTCAAGGGAGATATGGATATTGACAAACTGAATCAGCTTATAGAAGCTGTAGGTGTTGAGAATGTTCCTCTTATATATTCAACAGTAACAAACAATTCCGTATGCGGACAGGCCGTATCTATGGGTAATATCAGAGAAGTTTCAAAGATTGCTCATAAGTACAATATACCATTTGTTATGGACGGCGCAAGGTGGGCTGAAAACTGCTACTTCATAAAGATGAATGAAGAGGGCTATAGAGATAAGTCAATCTGTGAGATAGCAAAAGAGATGTTCTCTTACTTTGATGTTGTTTCCGCTTCACTTAAGAAAAACGGACATGCAAATATGGGCGGAGTTTTGGCTTTCCGTGACAAGGGTCTGTTCTGGCAGAAGTTTTCGGAGTTCAATGAGGACGGCAGCGTAAAGACGGATATCGGACATCTTTTGAAGGTTCGTCAGATATCGGCTTACGGTAATGATTCTTACGGCGGTATGTCCGGACATGACATCATGGCACTTTGCCAAGGAATGTATGAAGAGGCAAGATTTGATTATCAGGATGAGAGAGTAAGACAGTGCCAGTATTTGGCAGACGGACTTACAGCTAACGGTGTACCTGTAGTACAGCCGGCCGGCGGACATGGAGTCTATATTGATGTTGACAAGTTCTTTGGCTATAAGAGAGGACATGAAAGCTTTGCAGGTCAGGCACTCTCACTTGAGATGATTCATCGTTACGGTATACGTTGTTCAGAGCTTGGAGATTTCTCAATGGAGTATGATCTTAAGTCTCCTGAGCAGCAAAAAGAGGTATGTAATGTTGTTCGTTTGGCTATCAACAGAAGCCAGTTCAGCAAACAGCATATGGACTATATAATTGCAGCATTGACACAGCTTTACAAGGATAGAGATACTATCCCGAATCTTAAGATTACATTCGGTCACACATTGCCGATGAGACATTTCCACGCTTGGGCAGAGCCTTATGCTCCGACTAAGGAAGAGATGTGTGATGAGGAAAACTACAAATATTGGGAAAATAAATAAGATATAAAGCGGTCCGGCCGATGCGGTCGGGCTGCTATCCAATAAGGGGGACTTGTTTTTTTAACAAGATGGAGGAAGTTTATGAGTTTGGATAATACACCTGCAAAGCAGGATGGTTTTAACTCACAAATAGGGTTTATTATAGCATGTGTAGGCTCTGCCGTAGGTATGGGAAATCTGTGGAGATTTCCGGTGTTGGTGTCAGCCTGGGGGGGGATGACTTTTCTGATTCCTTACTTCATATTTGTTATACTTATAGGAAGTACAGGTGTTGTTGAGGAAATCGCACTAGGAAGGAGCACAGGTAAAGGTCCTATAGGAGCCTTCGGTGCAGCTATGGCACATGCAGGTAAGAGTAGAAAAGTAGGTGAGAGCATCGGCATCATACCTACTATAGGTTCTTTGGCACTTGCTATCGGATATTCATGTGTAGTCGGATGGATATTCAAATATGTTGTAATGGCATTTACAGGTAAGGTATTTGCAATGGGTACAAATATGGACCTTATAGGTACTACCTTCGGTACAACTGCAAGTGCCTTCGGCAATAATATGTGGATAGTAATTGCGCTTATTGTCAATTTTGCAATCATGGCTTTTGGAGTTGCGGACGGTATTGAGAAAGCAAACAAGCTTATGATGCCACTGCTTTTTGTAATGATGATAGGTCTGGCTGTTTATATAGGTATACAGCCGGGAGCGGTTGACGGATATAAGTATATATTTACTGTAAATCCGGAAGGATTAAAGGATATCAGACTTTGGATATTTGCATTCGGACAGGCATTCTTCTCACTGTCTATAGCCGGCAACGGTACGGTTATTTACGGTTCTTACTTAAGTAAGAAAGAGGATGTACCGTTCTCGGCAATGAATATAGCTATATTTGATACCTGTGCGGCTCTTTTGGCGGCTCTTGTTATTATACCGGCTATGGCTACATCAGGTGCGGAGCTTAGCGAAGGCGGTCCGGGACTTATGTTTATCTACCTTGTAAATATCATGAATCAGATGCCGGGCGGAATGATAGTCGGGATAGTATTCTTTGTATGTGTTACATTTGCAGGACTCAGTTCTTTGGTCAACTTATATGAGGCGCCTGTAGCCACTTTGCAGCAGCAGTTTAAGCTTGGCAGATTACAGTCTGTAGGTATTATAGGAGTAATCGGAGTTGTTGTTGCAATACTTATACAGGGAATTGTTTCAAACTGGATGGATGCGGTATCAATATATATCTGTCCGATAGGTGCGGTACTTGCTTCAGTTATGTTGTTCTTCATATTCGGAAAGAAGTATACAATGGAAGCTGTAAATACCGGTGCAAAGAAACCGAAGGGAGAGATATGGTTCTTCCTTGGAAAGTATGTATATACAGGACTTGCATTACTGGCACTTATAGCCGGCGCATTCTATGGCGGAATCGGTTGATTTTATTACATATTTTATAAAACTCTCAACTCAAAAAAGTTGGGAGTTTTTTGTGCAATTTTTTGAAAAAAAGTTGTTGACAAATCCTTATATATAGAATATAGTAGCTAATAGAGATTAGCACTCTATATAAGTGAGTGCTAACAAACAAAGAAGGGAGGAGCGAATGGATTCAGATGACAGGAAAGCGATTATTTTAAAAGCTATCATAAAGAACTATATGGAAACCGGGGAGCCGGTCGGTTCAAGAACTATTTCAAAGCTCCCTGAATTAAACTTAAGTTCCGCTACTATAAGAAATGAGATGAGCGACCTTGAAGAGATGGGCTATATTTTGCAGCCGCATACTTCGGCAGGACGAATTCCTTCAGATAAGGGATACAGATTTTATGTAGATGAGATCTTGAGAGAAAAGGAGATAGAGACTGAGGAGTTCAAGGATCTGATGTTCAAAAAAGTGGACAGATTGGAAAACGTCTTGAAGCAGTTGGCAAAGATAATTGCAAGAGATACCAATTATGCCGCAATGATATCAGGACCTACTATTCACTCAAATAAAGTAAAGTTTTTGCAGCTCTCAAAGATGGACAGATTTAAGCTTCTGCTTGTTACGGTAGCTGAGGGAAATATTATCAATAATAAGATAATAGATATCGACAGTGAAATATCCGACAGCGAGATTTTAAATTTGAATCTTCTTATAAATACTTCTCTTAACGGTCTAACTGTAGAAGAGATAAGCTTAAGCATTATGAACAAGTTACGGACAGATGCAGGAGTTTACGGAGATATAGTTGATAAGGTTTTGCGAGAGGTTGCGGCGGTGTTTGAAAGTGCTACCGATAATCTGGAGATATATACAAGCGGTACGACAAATATTTTCAAGTATCCTGAAATATCTGACAGAGAAAAGGCAAGTCAGCTTGTAAACGCTTTTGAGGAAAAGGACAAGTTAAAGGAAATACTTTCAGATGTAAATGAGGATTGTGAGAACGGTGTCAAGGTGTATATAGGGAATGAAGTGCCGGTTTCAGATATGAAAGACCTTTCGGTAGTTACTGCCAATTATGAGATTGGTGAAGGACTTAGAGGTACTATCGGTATAGTAGGACCGAAGAGAATGGACTATGAAAAGGTACTAAAGACTGTAAAGACTGTGATGGCATCTTTGGATGAGCAGTTTAAAAATGATGAATAAGGAGAGGGCTGTGGAAGAAAAAGATTTTAAAAGAGAACAGGAAGAGAATAAGGAAGTTTTAGAAAACGAAAAGGATAAAGACCCGGTAGTAGAGACTGAAGTTTCTTTGGAGGAGGAAGCGGCAAAGGCGGCGGCTATGGAAGCTGAAGCCGGTGAGGATTTTAGCGATGAAAATGTTGAAGAAAAGCAAGATAAAAAAGATATTGCCATTGCAGATTTGACAGATAGACTCAAAAGAAGCATGGCGGAGTTTGATAATTTCAGAAAGCGAAGCGAGAAGGAAAAAGCGACCATGTTTGATATGGGTGCAAGAAGTATTGTGGAAAAGGTTTTACCGGTAGTTGACAATTTCGAACGTGCAATGGTGGCGGCACCTAAGGAAGGAGACGGTAAAGCGTTCGCTGACGGAATTACAATGATATATAATCAATTAAAAAAGACTCTTGAGGATTTGGGAGTAAAGCCTATTGATTGTGTAGGGCAGCCGTTTGATCCGAACTTTCACAATGCGGTGATGCATGTTGAAGATGAAAGTCTTGGTGAGAATGTGGTTGCGGAGGAACTTTTAAAGGGATATATGTATAAGGACAGTGTTCTTAGACATAGTATGGTAAAGGTTGCCAACTAAGTTGACAATATATTTTACACTGTAAAAGGTGTCAAATATTTTATATAGATTAAATATTTTATTATTTGGAGGAAATTATAATGAGCAAGATTATCGGTATAGATTTAGGTACAACAAACAGCTGTGTAGCAGTTATGGAGGGTGGAAAGCCTGTAGTTATTCCAAACTCTGAAGGTTCAAGAACAACACCTTCAGTTGTAGCATTTACAAAGACAGGTGAGAGACTTATAGGTGAGCCTGCAAAGCGTCAGGCGGTTACAAATGCCGACAGAACAATCTCTTCAATCAAGAGACATATGGGTACGGATTACAAGGTAACTATTGACGGTAAGTCATATACACCGCAGGAGATTTCAGCAATGATTCTTCAAAAGCTGAAGGCGGATGCTGAAAGCTACTTGGGTGAGAAGGTTACAGAGGCCGTTATCACAGTTCCGGCATACTTTAACGATGCACAGCGTCAGGCAACAAAGGATGCAGGTAAGATTGCAGGTCTTGATGTAA
>CAUQKD010000169.1:0-5464 GCA_963518365.1 uncultured Lachnoanaerobaculum sp.
ATAAAGCAAATGCAACAACTGTCGCCGATCCGCCCAACCTATTATTTTCTATAATCGAAAATACAAAACCATATAATGCCGTTCCGTATAGCAGCGCCAACAATATAATCGGCAGTTTGCTTTTCTTCACTTGAACATCACTGTTCTTATCATCCAAAATCTCTTTTGTATCAACATCATCTTTTTTCTCAAAATCCATATCTTCACTCATATTCTGTTTAAAATACTACTGCCCTACAGTGCAGGTACAATAAAATATGCGGCCATACCGACAATTAGACAAAAAGCAGTTATAACAGCAGCTACCTTACCTTTCTTCCAATATTTTATACTTATATAAAACCCGTCTATAAGATCCAATATCGGTATCAGTTGCAAGAAAAAATGTATCATCTTTTTAAAAGAACTCATTCCGAATTTTTTTCTTGCAATATCCAAGATGAAATCTATGGCTATAATACATGGCAAACCTATTAAAACAGATACTATAAATATATAAGGTACAAGTAATAAACCAAAAGCTGCAGCAATACCTATAGGCTCATCTGACGACTTAACGGTTATTAAAACCATAGATGCCACTATTCTTCCACAACTCCATATAAAGGGAGCCGTTATATACTTATATAGAAAGTATGTATTCAGGCAATAATCTATATCTTCTATCTTTTTAGCAGATTCAATACTTCGCACCTGTAATACCATAACAACAAAAAACGTTATAAATAAAGTAACTGCAAAGGCCATTGCCAAACCTAACAATATAATGTTTGCTATAAACGAAAATATAAAACCATACAATGCCGTTCCGTATAGCAGCGCCAACAATATAATCGGTAGTTTGCTGTTCTTCACTTGAACATTGCTGTTCATATCATCTGAAATCTCTTTTGTATCAACATCATCTTTTTGCTCAAAATCCATATCTTCACTCATACCCGGTTCCAATTTTTATCAGTTTCAAAAACGCTACTGCCCTACAATGCCGGTACAATAAAATATGCAGCCATACCGACAATAACACAAAAAGCAGTTATAACAGCTGCGACCTTACCTCTCTTCCAATATTTTATACTTATATACAAACCATCTATAAGATCTACTATCGGAATTATTTGTAAAATAAAATGCAAGATACATTTCCCTAAACTTATTTTATTTTCACTCTTAGTAAATGCCAATATACAAACAGCCGCTATAAAGCTTGGTATATCCGCTATAATCGCAAATGTCCATACTATAGGTAACATTATAAATGCAAAAGCCAATAAAAAAGGCAATATAACCAACAGTTGAGGCATCACAAACGACATCGGAGTGATTACGATTACTCCAAGCATAATATATAGAGATATAAATATAGCGGTCAATATAACAGGAATCGCTGCATACTTATAAAAAAGGTAACTGTTTATACAGTAATTTATATTTTTATTCCTTATGGCAGATATGCTTCTTATACTCTGCGTTATCACAGCTATCATAAGTGCCGTAAAAAACAGCATATTTATAATTACAATAATTAAAACAGGAATATGAACCCCTGACTCCGTCCCCATTTGACTGAATACAAAGATATCAAACCCTATCCACCCATATAAAAAAATAAGATACAATATAGATAATACCCATGAAAACCTCTTCATAACCGCTCCTTTTTATATCATTTTTTATACCAAAATTATAACACGTACCATATAAAAATACATCTTAACTTTATGCTATGATTAACTCCAATATAAAAGTGGGCTGAAAAATCAACCCACTTTAATACTTGACATGAAACCCTAATTTTCTTCTTTCCTATATATATTCCTTGCAAACACTGCCGCCGCTGCCGCTATCGCTGCCAAAACCGGCTCAACTATGACTACAGGTATATGTGTACCTGTCATAATTACAGATATCGCATCCACCAAAAAGTGTATAAGCAGCGCTGCAAAAAACAAGGATTTTTTATCCTTTACAGAAAACCAAACCAAAACTGAAAGTGATATTTGTATGATTACAGTAGATATTCTCTCCACTATACCGAGTAAAAATATATAAGAAGGTATTGTGGCCAATGTGGTGATACTTGTCTGAAGCTGTGAAAGCGCGGCCCCGGACAAACTGCCCGAAACCGACTCAATCCTTCCGTTATTTACCATAGCAGCCAATGTCAGATTACTTATCATTGTAAATCCCAGAATAGCCGCCGCTTCAAATCCTCCATGTCCTGCACCGTACATCAGCGCATTTATATTTTTATCTCTGCGCTTCTTTAACATCACCTTAAATGCAAACAGTCTGCCGCACTCTTCAAAGACTGCCGCCATCGCTCCGCCATATATTGCATACAGTACAATATTATTTTTAATATTTGCACCTATAGATGAGCCCAGCACCACTTTGTGAACCGACGTTTCAAGTATCATGGAAAAGAATATAAATATAAAGCATCCTACAAAAAAAGGCGATATATCAGTCTTTTTATTCTTTCTGAAATAAATGAACAGAACAATAGGTATCAAAAAGCCTGCAAAAGCGGCCGCTCCCATAAAAAATATACTTAAGGAAGGTACTTTACTCATATTACTTTCCGATTTCCGTTGTCTTCTTGTATGCAGCCTCTACAGCTTCCATTATGCTGCCCTGTACTCCGGCTTTTTCAAGTACATGTAAGCCCTCGATACTTATTCCGCCCGGCGCATTTATCTCGTCAATAATCTGATAGAAATGCTTGTTTGTTTTCTCCAAAACCATTCCTGTAGCTATCAAATTCTCTATTACAATCTGCTTTGAATCGCTTCTTGAAAGCCCGATCTTTACACCTGCATCTACCAAAGAAGCGGTAATAAGTGTCAGCCACTCAGGACCTGCACAGCCTATAGCGGTGAAAGCATCAAGCTGATTTTCCTGCATTTCCATAGTCTTTCCTATAGCATCTACAATGGCTGTCACCTTCTCTTTCTTCTCATTCGGAAACTCTTTGTCAAATACAAGAGCACTGTATCCTCTTTGAGACTCTATCATTGTATTCGGCATCACTCTGGCAATATGTGTCTTTTCTCCGAACCATTTATGTAATTTGTCTATTGATATTCCTGCGAGCAAAGATACTATAATCTTCTTCTCGTCAAGGTATGGCACAATCTCCTTTGCAGCAGATTCACCGTCTTGAGGCCTTACCGCAAATACAATCAGGTTTGCCTTCAAAGCCAAGTCCTCCGCACTCTCAACTATAGAGATACCAAATTCTCTTTTAAGCTCATACTCTCTCTTTGTCACAGCCTCTTTTACATATATATTTTCCGGCAAGAAAACTCTTCTCTTTATAAGTCCCCCAATTATTCCTGCGGCCATATTTCCGCCACCAATAAATCCGATACCTTTAGACATACTTACTCCTTTACTTAAAATAAAATTAGTTTTGAATCGAAATATATTCAACCCGATTTTATATTATATCACTTTCCGAGAAAATTGCTTCCTAAAAATGGTCGAAAACTTAAATCTATCAAAAAAATCAGGGCAAGTATTAAAGAAAATACATTTATCGCTCTTTTATTCGCCTTTTTGATACAAATATTTATCAGAGGTTCAATAAAATATATTATTATCAAACCTCCTATACCGAACTTTACACTGCTCCAAAGTGCAATCCTTCCTTCAAAGTTACAAAAATAACTGCTGTAGTCCCAAAGCCAATCCCCCATTAAAAATTTCATAAAATAGCTTCCCAAAAGTTCAAGTACCGTAGTGATAAACATTGTAATCAAAAAGACCAAGATAAATGAAACATTGACCCTGCCTATATATATACCTTTATCTCTCACTCTTTTAAGAAGTATAATCAGTATCAGCCCTCCGAATCCGTATATCGGCAGATAAGGTCCGAACAAAAAGCCTCTGTTTACATAGCCTACATGAGTCTCAAATATACCTACCGATACCTCATATATCCATCCCAAAAAGGAGCAGGCCATAAATATAAGGAAAATATTTCTAAGTTTAGTAAAATTCATAATATAACCTTATTTTCCGAGAATATACTTTACAATATCAGGTAATACTCCCTTATTCTGCTGCCAGATATTCTCAATCTGTGTTTCAGGAACAGGTGAAGTACCGATACCGACCTCAACCGTAACATTCGGTATGCCCTTCTCCCAATCAAGCCAATCCTTAAAACCTGTACCGTACTTGGAGCCGTCAGCCTCAGGAGATACAAGCTTGTAACCTGTATGTGATACTACTATATCAGCCATCGCCTTATCCTTTGCGGCCACTTCCGCCGAAGCGTGTTGATTTGACCAGTATATAATCTGACCCTGTGCGTGGTAATTTAATACCGCCGCAAACTTTTCACTGTTTACCAAATTTATGAGATACTGTGTTTCACTCTCTGAACCTGCGCTTGGTCCCTTATAATGCTCATTTGAAGGTCTCTTCCTGCTGTCCGCTCTGTCCTTCCAGCCCTGAGTCGGGAAGTTGTGGTTGATATCCACACCGTTTAGATTATTCTTCCACTTGTTCAAAAACCAGTTATACTTGTCCTGATTTTCCTTAAGTCCCCACTCCGACCAGCTGTCTATAATCTCCTGCAATTTCTTTTTTGACTCTTCCTTATTAAGTCCGTTAATACCGCTTTGTGATATTGCAACTCCGTCAGGATTTACCATAGGAATATACTCTATACATACTTCATCCAAACTCTTATCGCCTTCAGATCTTTTATCAAGCATCTCCTTTATCTGACGCATTACAAGCGGTGTGGTGATATACTCTCTCGCATGAATAGCGCCTACCACCAAAATTTTCTTTCCTGCATCCTTGTTACCGATGGTTATTCTGTACATATTTCTTCCGTCAGGTGTTGTGCCTATAGAATCTGAAGTGACACCCTCATATTTTTGTTTCAAAAGATTTATATCACCCTCCATCTTTTGATATGTATACATTTCACTTCCCAAAAAATTAAAATCCGTACTTACATTCTGTGTAGTCGTATAATTTGCCGAGGCATGACCTATTACTCGGCCTGCCAAAACCGGCATCACCTGTGCCATTGTAATACATGTGGTTAATGTTATTGCTGTCCAAATATATCTTTTCTGCATATCTTCCTCCATCTTTTGTGCCTTACTAATATACGACATAAGAGCAAAAAATAATAGTTACAAAAAGTTTAAAAGATATATAAAATTAGATATATTTTTATTTTATGTTGATATATATGACTATATTAACCAATGTTTTACAATTTTAAGCTTTTAAATTTTATGCAATCTCTATGTACTTTGATAAAAACATGACGAATATAGCTGTATAATATTAGCAAATGATATAAAAAATGCTCTTTTTATTTGGTTGTAAGCAATCTACATTTGTTAAATTATCTACTTTTACAAAAGCTATAGCTTTTATTTTTCTTTTATGCTAGAATCAATCTATAGTAATTTACTAAAGATTAACAACTCGA
>CAUQKD010000170.1:0-5462 GCA_963518365.1 uncultured Lachnoanaerobaculum sp.
ATTATAGAAAATAATAGGTTGGGCGGATCGGCGACAGTTGTTGCATTTGCTTTATTTATAATGATTTTTGTTGTTATGATATTACAAATTCGAGGTGTTTTATCTGCTACAAAGATAGAAGATGTAGATTATTGCCTGAATACATACTTTCTATATAAGTATATAACGGCACCTTTTATATGTGGATGTGTAGGAATACTGTCCTATATTATTTTTGAGTGGATTTCAATGACGATTAAATCTGACCATCAATTGGTTACGTCTATTTTGATATTTTTATTTATTGCTTTTATTGTAGTAGTAGTACCATATATATTGGCATCATATGTTTTTATAGGATTGCCATGTACTGTAGCGGTGAATTGTATGCTGGATATTACAAGAAAAAAATATGGAATGAGTTTCGCGATGAGGACGATACATTTTTTCCTGCAAATGATACCGATAGTAAATATTATAGACGTTTTGTATATAAGTATAAAATATTGGAAAAAAGGTATGGGGTTGGCTATTTTGACAGTTGTATACAGCTATATTACAATGGCCGTATTAGCGCTTACATATTGGGTAATAAAGTCTTTAGGGTGATAATATTATGAAATTGATTGAACTGATAAGAAAAGATGATGATTTGAATACATTACTGATGAGAGAGTGTGATATATGCTTTTATAAGCAAAATCAGGATATTGTAATGTCCGAAAACGGTGAAATATATTCAATGTCTGCAAAAGCGTTTGCAGTTGACGGAAGCGGAGGAGAGTTTGTTATTTTGGAGGACGGCAGTATTGGGCTTATAAGCAGTGAGGGCAGTGTCGGAAGAGTGGCGGACAGCATAAAAGAACTTATAGTATTTTTGCTTCATGCCGGAAATGTTTTTGACTTTACCTGTAAGTATATATATAAGAATGAGAGTATATTAAAAAGATTTTGTGACGGATATTTATCATATATAAGAGAAGACTATAAGAAAAAAGGTGCGGACTTTGACAGTATAAGAAAAGGTATTGCAGACAGACTTGATATTACATTTAATCCTGAAAATCTGTATGAGTATGCAATGAAGTTTTATAAAGCTGCCAAAAGAGAGCCTTTATTTACATGTAAATTAGATGAGTATACCTGTGACGGCATACTTTGTGATATAGTAGGGGATTGGGAGCGCAAGCTTATGGGTATAAGAGATGAAGAAATAATATAAAGGAAAGATTTATGGATAGTATGGATGAGAATAACCCCGTATTGGTGGGACTCAGTGAAGCTGAAGTAGCGACAAGGGTTGAAAGAGGTGAGGTAAATAAGGCCGATATCAAGACTGATAAGACCAGAAGAGAAATTGTGTTATCAAATGTATGCACATACTTCAACCTCATATTTTTGATTATTTCAATATTGCTGATAGTGGTAGGATCTTTTAGAAATCTTACATTTCTTCCGATAATTATAGGAAACACTGTAATAGGAATAGTACAGGAGCTGCGTGCAAAGAAGACACTTGAGAAGATGAATCTTCTTAATGCACCGCATGCGGATGCATTAAGAGACGGTAAACTGCAAAATATTTTGTCACAAGAGCTTGTAAAGGATGATATAGTTTTATTGTCGGCAGGAAAACAAATCTGCGCGGATGCTACAGTTATAAGCGGATGCATCCACGTGAATGAGTCATTACTCACAGGTGAGGTGGATGAGATAGAAAAGACTCAAGGCAGTACATTGATGTCCGGAAGTTTTGTAGTATCCGGAGAGTGCTATGCAAAGCTTGAGAGGGTAGGAGCGGACTCATATATCTCAAGGCTCAGTATAGAAGCTAAGTCTATGAGCGGTAAAGAACAGTCGCAGATGATACGTCAGATAAATCTTATTGTAAAGGCTGTAGGTATTATCATAATACCTATTGCAATTATTTTGTTTTGGCAGAGCTTCTATGTAAATCATGATACCTTCAGTAAGAGTGTGACGTCTACAGTGGCGGCGATTATAGGCATGATTCCTGAAGGACTGTATCTTCTGACTACGGTTGCGCTTGCAATAAGTACAATGAAGCTTGCAGGTAAGAAGGTGCTTTTACATGATATGAAGAGTATTGAGACTTTGGCAAGGGTTGATGTACTTTGTGTAGACAAGACGGGAACCGTTACAGAACCCGATATGAAGGTGGAAGATGTTTTTCTTTGTAAATCAGGCAAACATGATACATTGCATGAGGAAGATTTAAAGAGACTCTTGGCGGATTATGCATTTGCATCCAAGGATAATAATGCGACTATGAAGGCGTTAAAGTTATATGCAAGCAGTATAAAGATATACGGCAGGAAAGTGCCTCTTAAGATATCGGCTTTTTCGTCCACACTTAAATACGGAAGTATCACCTTTGATGACGGCTGCTATGTACTTGGAGCTCCTGAGTTTATTCTTAAAAGTAATATAACAAAGTATGAAAACGATATTTTGCCTTATACAGAGAGGGGCAGCAGAGTACTGCTTTTTGCAAAGTATGAAGGTGACGATATTGAAAACGGGATTGAGAAAGATGTACTTCCTCTCGGATTTATATCTTTTGCCAATCCGATAAGAGCGAATGCTGTAGAGACATTTAATTACTTTAAGAGTCAGGATGTGGCTATAAAGGTAATTTCAGGAGACAATCCGCAGACCGTCTCACAGATTGCAGTTCAGGCGGGTATAGAAAATGCACAGCATTATATTGATGCATCTTTACTTGACAGTGATAAGAAAATAGCGGAGGCTGCAAATAATTATACAGTTTTCGGGCGTGTGACTCCAAAACAAAAACAGTTGCTTGTAAAGGCGTTACAAAATAGCGGACATACCGTGGCTATGACAGGTGACGGTGTCAATGATATACTGGCTATGAAGGATGCAGATTGCAGTGTAGCAATGGCATCGGGAAGTGAGGCAACAGCACAGGCGGCACAGGTTGTACTTTTGGATTCGGACTTTGCACATATGCCGGATCTGGTATATGAGGGCAGAAGAGTGGTCAATAATATTGAACGTTCTGCAAGTCTGTTTCTTGTAAAGAATATATTCTCACTGCTTTTATCCGTGCTTTCGGCGGTATTTATGTTCACATATCCGCTTGAGCCTGCACAGATTTCATTTGTAAGTATGTTTACTATAGGTATTCCGGGATTTTTATTGGCACTTGAACCTAACAAGCACAGGATTAAAGGAGATTTTCTTAAGAATGTACTCATAAAGGCATTGCCGGGTGGATTGACTGATGTTATCGCGGTATTTGCGATAGTAATGTGCGGAAGTGTATTTGAGATATCTGATGACAGTATCGGAACCATAGCCACTATGATAATGTCGGTTGTAGGTTTTATGATTTTATGTAAGATAAGTGAGCCTTTCAACACAAGAAAGTATATGATTATAGCAGGCAATATTTTCGGTTTTATATTTGCAGGGCTGTTCTTCGGCAAGCTGTTTGCACTTACAGATTTGTCCGGAGTAAGTATTTTGTTGATGGTTATATTCGGATTCGGAGCCGAGTCGGTATTTAGAAATCTTACCATACTGGTGGAAAATATACAGATATTGTATGTAAAAAATAAGGAAAGAAAAAATAAAACGGAGTAAATGTATGAGAAGCTGTCATATTATATCGACAGCTTCTTATTTTTACTGTAATATTCATTATAGTAATTGATGTTGAGCTGGAAGAGAGGAGGATACCTTGAGAGAATACAGTCCGATTTTTAAATTGAGCGATAAAATGATAAATTTGCTTACACAGATAAGTGAGGAAGTAGGCAGAGTAAGTGTGCTTTTTGAGGGTAAGATAAGCGTAAATGCAAAGAGCTTCATAATAAATAAAGTACATACTTTACTGTTGCTTGAGGAGTACAGTCTTTCACCGGAGTATATAGAGGATATTATAAGAGGAGAGAAGATTGCTAAAGATTATAAGGAAAGTACACTTGCGAAAAATCTTTTTGAAGTATATGAAATGTCAGCAAAAATAAATCCCTGTTCCGTAAACGATATGCTCTTTGCGTATAAAATGCTTTTAGGTTCTATAGATACGCTCTCATATGAGTTTAGGGAAGACGGTAAGAATGATGGTGCTATGTTTGAAACGGATTTGATACCGTCAAGATTCGTGCCGGGGGCTATAAGGGATGTGTTGGAGTGGTATAAAAGAAGTGAGCTTCACCCTCTTATAAAGAGTGCCGTATTGTATTTTGAACTTGAGTTTTTGAAGCCGTTTAAAGAATATAACGGAATCATGTCAAGGCTGTGGTTTGATATGCTGCTTTGCAGGTGGAAGGATATCTTTTTACTTATATGTGTTCATGATAATCTTATAAAGAGAAGGGATGAATACAAAGAGGTATTGTATGATGCCTACAAGACAGGAGAGTTCAACAGGTTTGTAGAGCTGATGCTTGAGACGGTGTATGAAGCATTAAAAAATGCGGATATACCTAAGGCAGGCGGTAAAGTTGCTGAACCTGAAAATATAAATAAGAGTTATAAAAATGAGGCTATGGATGAGAGCGTTGCAGTAAAGCCTACATCTTCGTTTACAAATAAGCTTTTGGAGGTTATGGGTGACGAGGTACTTTCTACAAATGAAATAATGCTCAGACTCGGTATGACTCATAAGCCTACATTCAGGAAGAACTACCTTAATCCGGCTATAGAACTCGGTCTTGTAGAGATGACATTGCCCGGTAAGCCAAGAAGCAGACATCAAAGGTATAAGAAAATATCATAATCGCATATTGCAATATCATATACGCTAAACATATTCGGAAAAATGACTGTGGTGAATCGACTATTATAGAGTAAAACACTGTACAATGCAGCGATTAAGTTGCAAGAAAAAACATGCGATACAACGATTAAGATAGCGACTAAGATTATAAATAAGCTAACGAATAAGAAATAAGACGAAACGACCAAGGTTAAAACAGGCAATATAGATAGGTCTTTGTAAATAATATCAGAAATATGTATATTTTCATTCCATTTCTGTAGCTGTTGTGATATTATATAAAAAGTATTTTTTAGTGAAAATTTTGTAATAAAGACAGGAGATTATACAGATGCAGGGCTTAAGAAGCAATGAAGGAGAAGATTTTGAAAAGTTTCTTGGTATTGTAGAAGAAGAGGCCAAAAAACTCGGAGGTGTATTTTTTTGCGATACCTTTGAAGGAAGAGATATTTCATTGAATGATATGAAGGTTTGCGATCTTGGAGGATGGTTGGTGCCTGAGAGTGAGGTCGAAAGCTTTGAGTCTATTTATGAAAAGGGTGAGGATGAGAAGCTTTGGGAGGATGACAAATGGTATAATATGTACATCTTTGTAAACTACTCTCTTGATGCCGACAATAATTTGGCTCTCAATTTTGATAAGAAATAAAATAAACATATGTCAAGCATAAATGATTATGTCCTAAAATAATTATTTTATAAGCCCCACAAA
>CAUQKD010000171.1:0-5304 GCA_963518365.1 uncultured Lachnoanaerobaculum sp.
AAATTGCATAAAGTCCAGTGCATAATAATCGGATACTGCAAAAACTCCGGTAATATCAAGCTTTGAAAGCTCCAAAAACTTATCCTTGTAAAATTGTACTCTTCCTTTCTTTGTATTAGGTATTTTCCAGATTACAGTTTCTCCCGGAGCAAAGGCTTTGCAAAATCCGTCGATACGCTCCTTGTCCATACATATATAATTATCTGAAATACATAATGCTTTTTTATGTCCAAGCTTCTTAAAATATTCCCCTGCCTTATAACCTCCGTCATAATGATCAATCACAAGATTAACAAATTTTGAGCATTTATCAAAATAGCCGTCATATACAACAAAAGATATCCTCATCTGATTTCGCAGTCTTTCATAATTCTCTTCACAAAATCCCATCAGAATCAGCCCGTCCATATTCCACATTGAAGCAAACACTATTACTTCATTGATATCTGTCGTTGTTTTTATCATAAGGAAATATCCTTTTTTATTTACTTCGTGAGAAAGTGCGTTTAATGATGACATTACAAATCCGTCTTCTAAAACTCTTTCCTCATATTTGGGATGATCATTCACTACCACTCCGATAATTCTTGAATTATTTCTTGCAAGCAAAATTCCTGCCATATTAGGAATATATCCGGTTTTTTCAAGCTCTTCTTGAACTCTTTTTACCGTTTCATCCGAAATCTTGCCGGTTTTACCATGAATTACATTTGAAACTGTCGCTGTACTTAGACCCAGCGCATCTGCAACATCAACAATTCTAACTCTGCTCTGTGCCATACCATTCCTTCTTTTCCTGTTATTCTAAAAATGTTGTATCCCTTTAGGCTCCTGCTTATAGTAAATAGCAAAACAATTTGCAGTTTACTAAAAGTCTTTTGCATGTGCATGGATTTGCAGAGGAATTTTGCAGCTTGTGAAACGCAAATCCGGTGCAACAACAGCAAATGCCGCCTATCTGCAAGTATAGAGTATAAATTTCCCTCTCAACAAATCCATTGTACAATAGGAATATAGCTTTCACAACGGTTAAACGCATAACCCGTCACAAAATTTATATCTAATTTTTGTATTTTTTTGTTATATTAATAAGAATTATCTATTATATCAAAACAGAACGTTGCTAATAGATAATCATTTATCCATTTTACAACGCTCCATTTATAAATTTGCCTATCCTCTATTCAGGCTAATCGTTTTCATAATTTAATAAAAAATCTATTGTAGTTTCATCCGGTAAATTATTATGTATACAAATCTGTTTTATGGATTTTAAAATTTTAAGAGAAAATCACTATAAAAGCGATGCTCGCCATGGAGCATCGCCTTATTAAAAGCTAATTACACTATTTAAAAAATCAGTTTTTTAGGGTCATAAAGTTCCCCGACTTTATTTTTCATAATGACTTTTCTTTCTGTGTGATAGGAAGGAATTGTTAAATCGTTTCTATCATTTTCTCCATCCGCTTTTTTTCTTTCTAAAGGCTTTTCAGCATTGCTGTCGGTGGCAAGCCTTGGTTGCATTGACATATCTCTATTTGCCATTCTAAAACCGCTCTGCTCTGCAAATGCTTTTTTTACAGCCTTTTTTATAGCATCTGATGATACTGTTGCGCCGCTTATACCGTCTACAGTATCGATTTCTGATGCCTTTTTGCCGACAAATCTTGGAAGCATATTCAGTGCATTTGCCCAAAATCCTCTGTTTGCCCCTGCATTGGTATCATTGTCCTCTACATTTACAACAGTTCCGGTCTTTTTGTTAATTGTAACTCTAAGAGCCGCATAGTATCCGAACCTTGTGATTTCTTCTTCAACCTCTTTTACTATATTTGAATCATCACCGCTTCCCGAAGCTTCACCTACATCAAATGTAAATGATGTGGATACATATCCGTCAGTTCTATTATTATCTTCAAATACTACAGTGTACTTTCCCTTTTGAGTAGAATCGGTACTGTTGATTGTCAAAGTATTTGAAGACTCTTCAAATGAATAATCCGAACCTTCTTCAAGCTTTTTTCCTGACTCCTTGGTTCCAAAGTACAGTTCCGATACCTTATAACCTGTATACGGAAGTTTACTCATATCAAATATAACTTTAGCTCCGTTTTCATCATCAAATCCGGTTTGTGAAGAAATTGAAGGCACGGCATTTGCTCCAAGCTTCTTTGGAATATATAACTCCAATCCGTCTATTTCAAATTTCTTATAATTATTTAACAGATAAGTTATCTTATAAATTCTGCTTCCGGAAAGTATTTCAAAACGCTTATGAGCCAATCTTCCGCCTTTTTGCCTCATATTAACTGAAAATCCGAGGTCTCCGTTGGGCAAAATATTGTCAAGCTGTGACAAGCCGTAAATTCTTGCACTGTTACTGCTTGCACCCGCTTCAAATGTAACACCTAATACATTCTTATCAACTTTGATTTCATCAGGTAAACCCTCAATATGTATCTGATAATCTCCATACTCACTTTGATCTGTTAATGATACTTTGATATCTGAAGGATTATAAGCAATTTCACCTGCATTATCACTTGATTTCAGTTCTGAAATCGAAGAATCGGTATGAATAACCTTATATGTAGGCAATTCGTTTTGTGTAACCTCTCTGTTTACTCCTGTTATGGAGTCGGGAGCTGTCATACTTGTAACTGCCGGAATAAGTGCGCTGTGGTTTTCAGCTCCCACTGCGGCCAAAAGCTTAACCTTTGCATATAGTTCCGCATCAATTTGTACCGGAGTTTTAACTCCTCTGATCTTATAACTGTTTTTCTTCTTATCGCTATAAACGGCTGTAGCAAATTTGCCATAGTTTTTAGCTGTAGATGAACTTACATCAGTATATTTTCCGTCAAAACTCATACTTTGAACCATAACCGGTTCCTGTCCGATTTGCGGATCATTACTCTTAGACGGAGGTGTAATTCTTCCTCTCATCAATTCTCCGAAATAGAAATAAGAGTATGGAAAATCGGCAGTACCGTATAGATCACCTGTAAGTTTTTGATCATCCTCTACATAGTAATAAACTTTAGGTACATACGGATTTCTTACAAGCTTTGTTTTGTCGGTTACATCCTTACCTTTTACCATAAAGGTCATATTTGTATTTGTAGGGTCATACTTTTTATAGTAGTAAGTGTGCTTATTTCCGTCCACTACCAAATTTAACACATCCATATTCGTTGCCTCAGGAACGGCTTCCTTTGGAAGAGCGGCCTTTACAGCATTTTTAATGGCATTTGATGAAAGTGTGGCTCCTGTAACGGCATCAACAGTATCAACGCTGTCCTTTGTTTTTCCTACAAGTTTTTCAAACATTTCGACAGACATATTCCAGTAATTTCTGTTATTGGCATTTCCCGGTTCTGTACCGTCGTCTTGAACCTTTATAATTTTTCCGGTTTTTTCATTATAAGTTACCAAAACCTTTGCCTTATAGAAGAAAGTCTCCATCTGAGCTTCTCCCCTTGCAGTCTTGATATCTCCGTCCCCGCTTTCACCACCCTCATACTTAAACTTTAGTCCGATACTTCCGTTTCCAAACTGCGGACTGTGATAGTCTGAAAGTGCAATATTTAAAATATTGTCACTCTTTGTAAGGCTGTGACTTATCTGTGTACCCTTTGAATCCAGTACCTTTACTGTGAAAGTGTCTTTATCCCATTTATTTTCATATTTTTTCGGTATTGTAACATCAAGCATTAAATGTGCATTGCTGCTTTCAAATTCCTGTTTTGTAATACCGGTCTTCTTATAGATAAGCTCCTGTTTATCATACAATTCAACTGTAGCAGGTAATACTTGCTCAGGCTTTGCTGTTTCAACAAACTTAAATCCAATCCATACATAGCCGCCGCTTTCATGGAACGCTCTGTAGTTTTTAAAGTCTACTGTAAGTACACTGTATTTTTTTCCTACTTTGCTCTCAAGCAGTGTTCCTTCATCATTGTATGCTTTTACACTGAATGTATCCTTGTTCCAGTTCTCATATTCTTTAGGTATCTCTACATTAAATATCTTCAGATATCCTTGTGCTTCTCTGAACTTATTAAAGTCTACATTCACTGTTGTAATCTTTTTATCTCCTGCATAAATCTCAAGTTTTGCAGGTGCCTGCTTTTTAGGATCGGATACATTGACTGTAAATGTCTTTTCAACACTTACATTATCTATAGTCTTACTTATATGGATGGTCTTTTCTCCGATATCATCATTTGTAAAGACATATCCGTTGTCGGGATTTGATGTGAACCCTCCGGCCTTACATGCTTCCCAGCCTACAAATGCCTTGTTGTTTCCGTTCTTTGTAACGGCATTTATCTCAAGATCTCCTATTTCAAGGCTGTCTCCCACATAGTAATTCTTCTTTATAAGCTTTGTCTCAAGGTTAAATGATGCTATATCAGATGTGTCCTTTGATACATCTATTATTACCGCATATATATCATATCCCCACTCGTCATATCCCGGATGCGGAATATCTTTCATATTGAAACGCCACTGTGAAAGATCTCTGTCATACTTTGCCTTACCGAGTTCTTCTTCTCCCGAGTAGATTGACATTTCTTTTATCTTACCCTTAGCTTCGACCGTATAACGGTATTCATCTTTATTTAAGGCAATATCCTTTGTCTCTCCGTTTTCATAAGATATCTTTATCTTATCAGGATATTTCTTTCCTAACTTCTTTCTTACCTGAATCTCACTTTGTATATCTATCAGTGAATCTGCATTCTTAAAATGCACATGTACAAACTCAAGCAGTGAAGGTAATGTACTTCCATGCAGAGGATCTGTAACTATTCCGTAATCTGCAAACTCTGCAGGTGTAATCTCTTTTACCTCTCCACCCTTTAGATGAAGCTTTAGTACTGTTTTTGAAAGATCCAAAGTTTGACCTGTTGCAACACTGTCAGGTCTTTTTGCAAACTCGATATACTCAATCTTTTGTTCCTTATGGTCTTTCTTAAACTTCTTTGATCTCTCAAGAGCATTGTCTACAGCACTTAAATGACCTCTTGCAGTTTCGGTTGCACCGCTGACCGCATCATAAACTTCACCTCTTCCTTCATCCAGCTGCTTTTTGATACCTTTAGTATCTTCCAATCCCTTAAACTTCTCAAGAAGATAATCTCTCTTTCTTTCATAGCTTCCCGCTATTTTACCGTCATCCGTATATACTACCGAATCGACTTTTTCAATCTTTCCGTTCTTTATAGTAACCTTAACGACATTTGAACCTCTTTGAAGCTTATATCTGCTCCATGTGGCTGTTCCGTACCACTCTCCGTC
>CAUQKD010000172.1:0-5277 GCA_963518365.1 uncultured Lachnoanaerobaculum sp.
TCATTCCTGCATATATACCGTCTTCCACCTTTGTCATATCCTCATCAAAGAGAAAGTATTTGTCTATAATGCTTTGCAGAAGTGATGTCTTTTCTTCTATTTTTTTATAATCCAGTTTATTGCCCTTGCCTGATGTAAATATATGCGTAAATCCGCCTTTATTAAGTGCGATAACAAATCCCACATAGACAAGTACAAATGAAACAGCCATTCCGGCTATAAAGCACAAAAATCCGTTAAGTTTGCTTCTTCGTCTCTTTGCTCTTTCTTCTATTCTCTGCTCCACATCCGTCTCTGTCGTGCTTTTTTTTCGTTCTTTTATATATTCTTCAAAGTCGTCATTCTCATGATGTTCAAACATATAAATCCTCCAAATCCATATTTCATTATATGATACCATTTATTACACAAAAAAACAAAGGGGAGATATAAATCTCCCCGTATTTATCTGCATTATATTTAATTTTAATATCCGACCTTGTCCATATATGACATATACTTTACAACCATAAGTGCAATCTTGAATGTAATGGCGTCTTCAAACATTCTAAGGTCAAGTCCTGTACTCTTTTGAAGCTTATCCAGACGATATACCAAAGTATTTCTGTGAATGAAAAGCTGTCTGGATGTCTCTGAAACATTAAGGCTGTTCTCAAAGAACTTGTTGATAGTGGTAAGTGTCTCCTCGTCAAGATCCTCAGGATTCTTACCGTCAAAGATCTCCTTGATGAACATTTTGCAAAGCGGTATAGGCAACTGATATATAAGTCTTCCTATTCCAAGTCTTGAGTAAGCTACGATATTTTCAGATGCATAGAATATCTTTCCTACATCAAGTGCCATCTTAGCCTCCTTGTAAGACTTTGACACCTCTTTTATCTCATTGACTATAGTACCGTATGAAACGGTAACATTGAGGATTCCGATAGAATTAAGCTCATCTATAACCGATCTTGCCACTCTGTCAAGGTCTTCGTATGCCGAGCCTTCCTTCATCTCCTTTACAAGAATGATATCTCTTTCATCAACCGCTGTAACGAAGTCTTTGTTTCTTGATGCAAAGAGCGCCTTTACCGCCTCAAGGCTTGATACATCTCTTTCGTTCTTGGTCTCTATGATATATACCACTCTTCTTACACTTGTCTCGATATGCAACTTCTTTGCTCTGTTGTAGATGTCTACAAGCAGCAAATTGTCAAGCAGGAGGTTTTTGATGAAGTTATCCTTATCAAATCTCTCCTTATAAGCCACAAGAAGGTTCTCTATCTGGAATGATGCCAATCTTCCCACCATATAAGTGTCGTCTGTGGTACCTTCCACCAAAAGAATATACTCAAGCTGATGCTCGTCAAAAATCTTAAAAAATTGGAACCCGCCTATAGCCTGTGAGTCCGCCAATGAATTGGCAAATGTATTCACCTGTAAACCGTAAGTCTCCGCTTCTGAAAAGGTAGTTGCCAAGACCTTACCCTCAACATCGCAAACGCAAAGCTCAGTTCTTGTAATACCCTTTAAGCCGTCTATAGTATTTTGAAGAATTTGGTTTGAGATCATATATTTGTCTCCTTTTCTCTATTACTTTACTCCACCATCTCATACAAAAATAATGATGAGACAGTCACCAATCACTAATCAATTTTAACAAGGATTGGTCCTACAATCCGATCTGCTCTAAATATCCGGTAGCAGATATTAACAACTTTCATATAGATAATAATGCATTATCACGAGTAAATCAATAGCAAAAAAAGGTTTTTTTATTTTTGTTTATGTAAATTTACCTATACACTACCCGGCACAGGTTCAATCCCTTGAAATTTTACCATGATATTAAAGGAAATATTATGGTTTGCTTGCTTATTGTAGATAATAGCCAAAAACTTTAAAAGTTTATTTCACCTGTGAATACATACTCGGCTCTTCCCCTCATATATATTTCATCATCAACCAGGCTGATATCAAGCTCTCCTCCAAGCAAATGTACTCTTACGGATGTATCACAATCTCCCTTTTTCATTGTGGCAAAGGCGCTTGCACATGCTCCAGTACCGCAGGCAAGAGTCTCTCCCGAACCTCTCTCCCACACTCTCATATGAATATTCTTTCTGTCTTCAACATAGATGAACTCGGAATTTACCTTTTGCGGGAATCTCTCATGCTTTTCATAGTATTCTCCCACTTTATTAATGTCCATATTTTGAAGTTCTTCCAATGTGTCCACATAGTAGACCGCATGAGGATTGCCTACATCCACACCTATAAACTCTTTTTCTTCTCCGTTTATAAGTATCTTTTCAGGAAACTGTGAGGTAATCTTTGCTCTGCCCATATTTACATTGATATATTCGGCCTTTCCGTCCTTAGGCTCTATCTTTATATGCTTGATTCCTGCACCTGTTTCCATAGTGAACTCTTCAGACTTCACATAGCCATGGTCATAGGCATATTTTGCCACACATCTTGAGCCGTTTCCACACATAAGCCCCCTACTTCCGTCCGCATTGTACATATCCATCTTTACATCCGCTATATCTGAAGGGCATATAAGTATCAGACCGTCACTGCCGATACCGAAATGTCTGTCACTTACCTTTATAGCAACCTCACTTGGATTTTCCACCTTTTCCTTGAAGCAGTCCACATATACATAGTCGTTTCCCGCTCCCTGCATTTTTACAAACTTCATATATTCTCCAATCTCTTTATTCCTTCCCACTATACAAAAGGCAAATCTTTTTTGCCGTACTTATGATAGTATCTCCGTTTTTCATACTGCTGCTTTGCAAATATTTATGTGCCTCGGGCTCAGTCATATTCTTATGCTTTATCAAAAGCTCCTTTGCCCTTTGTATTGTCAGAAAATTCTTACCGCCTCGCTCTTCCTGCTTTTTCTTTCTTTTTCTTTCATAATAAAGCCTGTCCGATATTTCACCGACCTTTTTTACAAGCTCTATCACTTTAAAAGGCATAGGCAAAAAATTTACATCCTCACTAAGTCCTTCACTGAGTTTGTTCGGTGAACATACGAGCAAAAGCTCACAACTTTCATTGATATTTTCTTTCAGCTCCATATACTGCATATCGCCAAGCTGATATGCGCATATTACTATACCGTAATCAATATCATCACACAGATTTATAGCCTTGGCACCTGATGCAACTACACCTACTATTGAATATCCGTTTTTTATCAAAATAGACCTTAAAACTTTGCTGTCACCGGGATTTGGAAATGCAATGATTATATCCGACATTATCGTCCTTTCTCCAATGATACTGCATAAAATCAGTATCTTTCCAAATACTTCTTTATTTCCCAGTCTGTAACGGCATTATTAAACTCGTCCCATTCATACTTTTTTGCATTTAAGTACTCACCGAATATATGTGTACCGAGTTTTTCTTTCACAAAGTCCGATTTTTCAAACTCATCTATTGCTTCTTTTAATGTACTCGGCAGCCTCTTCACATTTGCAATCTCATTTGAGTACATATTTTCATTGATGGCTTCTTTTAAAGGTAAGTCTTTTTCTATTCCGTCAAGTATTGAATATATAAGCATTGCAATGCAAAGGTAAGGATTGGTGGCGGAATCCGGACTTCTAAGCTCAAACCTAATCTGATTGTTTCTTTCACCCGGTATTCTAAGCAGTGTGCTTCTGTTTGAATTGGAACTCCATGACACATATACAGGTGCGTCAAATCCCGGTTTTAATCTTTTATATGAGTTTACAAGCGGATTGTTTATCAGTGAAGTGTCACAGGCGTGTTCCAATATACCTGCAACGGCCGCCCTTCCTTTTTTGCTCAGTTTTCCGTCTTCTTCAAGTAAATTGTTTCCTTCATTATCAAGTACGGAGATTTTAAAGTGCATTCCGCTTCCGTTTTCATTCTCAAAAAGTTTCGGCATAAAGGAAGCACTCAGTCCGTGCCTCTTTGCCAATGTCTTTACAGCCATTCTGAAGGTCTGTATAGCATCCGCGCAGGAAATTGCACCTTGATTGGTGAAATCTATTTCATGCTGTGCTTTGGCAATCTCATGGTGCGACGACTTTATATTGATTCCCATCTCTTCAAGGTTGAGTACTATATCTCTTCTGATATTCTCACTCATATCAAGCGGTCCTATATCAAAATAGCTGGCTTTTTCCTTTACGTTCAGACTTACCTCGCCTTTATCGTCCGTGTTAAGTAAAAAGAATTCGCACTCGGCCTCAATAAATATATTAAGCCCCGACTTACTTGCTTTATGATATGCATCAAGTAACACCACTCTCGGGTCAGCTTCAAAAACGCTTCCGTCCGTTCTGTGAATATTGCAGATAAATCTTGCAACCTTTCCCTGCTGCGGCCTCCATGGGAATATACAAAATGTGGAAAGATCCGGATGTAAATATAAATCCGAATCTTCTATCGGCGCAAATCCCTTTACACTTGAGCCGTCAAACAGAATTTTATTTTCAAGCGCATCTTCAAGCTGGCTTGCAGTTATTGCGATATTTTTCAAAGTTCCGAAAATATCGGTAAACTGTAATCTAATAAATTCTACATCTTCCTCTTCAACTATGGCAAAAATCTCTTCCTTCGTCATTGCTCACCTTTTCTTTAAAACTTATTAAGCACCCTTTTTAACCTTTCGAGTGCATCATCGACATCCTCTTTTGAAATGATAAGCGGCGGAATAAATCTCAAAACATTGCTTCCGGCATTGATAAGTACCATTTTCTCATCAAGAAGCGCCGACTTTATAATGTCGGCCACAGGTCTGTCAAACTCCATACCCAGAAGCAAGCCCTTTCCTCTGACTTCCTTTATAAAAGGATATTTCTTTGCCATATCCTCAAGCTTTTCTTTGAGATAATCTCCCACTTCTTTTACATTTCCTGTTATATCATCTTCCTTAAAGATATCCAGTACCTTGGATGCCACTGCACATACCAAAGGATTTCCTCCATATGTGGAACCGTGGTCTCCCGGCTTTAATACATCGCTTGCCTTACCTGATGTCAAAAAGGCACCTATCGGTACACCGTTACCAAGTGCCTTTGCTACCGTCATAACATCAGGCTTGATGCCGTATTCCTGCCATGCAAAATACTGTCCTGTTCTTCCCATTCCACATTGAATTTCATCCAAAATCAGTATCAAATCATGTTCATCCGTAAGCTTTTTGATACCTTCAAGAAACGCTTTGGTTGCAGGATGAATTCCACCTTCACCCTGTACCGTCTCAAGTATTATAGCACAGGTTTTGTCACTAACAAGATTTTTTACAGA
>CAUQKD010000173.1:0-5238 GCA_963518365.1 uncultured Lachnoanaerobaculum sp.
ATCTTCCTTGTACTCATCCATTGTATCAAACTCACTGATCTCGCTTGCAAAATCATCATCAAGCTCAGGAAGTTCTTTCTTCTGGATTTCCTTTACCTTACAAGCAAATACTGCAGCCTTGCCTGCAAGATCCTTCATCTGATAGTTCTCAGGGAATGTGATATTTACATCGAAGTCTTCACCTGCATTATGTCCGATTATCTGATCCTCAAATCCCGGAATAAATGTACCTGAACCAATAACAAGCGGATAATCCTCGCCCTTACCGCCGTCAAATGCTACTCCGTCAATCTTTCCTTCGAAATCAAGTGTGATGTTGTCACCCTTTTCTACAGGTCTGCCTTCAACTGTGATAAGTCTTGCATTCTTCTCCTGCTCGCTCTTAAGTGCACTTGCGATATCGTCGTCGTTTACAACTTCATCAGCCTTCTTTACTTCGATACCCTTGTACTCGCCAAGCTCTACTTCAGGTCTTACAGCAATCAATGCCTCATATACGAAATCCTCGCCCTTTTTAGCGTTCTTGATTTCTATCTGTGGTCTTGAAACTATCTCAAGCTCACTCTCTCTTGCAGCACTTGGATATGATGCATCAAGTACGAAGTCTATAGCATCCGGAATCAGGCTGTCTGTGCCGTACATCTTTTCAAAAACATCCTGTGTAACATGTCCTTTTCTAAATCCCGGAACATTGAATCTATTTTTATTTTTCTTAAAGGAATCAGCTATAGCCTTGTCAAATTCTTTTGCATCTACTGTGACTGTAAGCTTTGCCATATTTTTTTCTAATTTTTGTACTTCTACACTCATTAAAGTTTCTCCTTGTTTCATAAATGCCTTCAAGAGGCACATCTGGTATGCTATTATATCATAAACATAGCCCTCATACAACTGTGATTAAAAAGTTTCAAAATTATTTATGTAAAAATTATTTATCGCATGTGACTGCCAAACAACCTGCCACGTAATCACTCTCTTTGTAAAGACTTAAAGGCATTACAAGAATATCCTGCACCTTGCTGCCATATTCTTTTATATAACGTTCTCTATCTTCAGGTGAATAATCATATATACCTGCCGAGTAGGTGTGTCCGCTCTGCAAATCCACTTCAAACTGCAAATTCTCCGTCTTTATATTTATATTTTTTCCTGCTACACCTACCGCAGTAGTTTCAAAAACACCCTCAAAGCTATGTTTACCCGCATCAAGAGCTACAACCTTTTCCAGACTCTCACCGGTAGTTGTATCAAACTGCGAAATATCATTTCCGTCAATCTTTAAATTCTTTCCATATAGATGCACAATGGCTCTGTTTCTATTCTCATTATTAAATTCATTAGCCTTTGCCTGTCTCTTTTTATTAAAGCTCATCATAACAACAAAGAGTACCGCCCAAATTACCACTACTACCGCAACAATCAAAATCGTGTTATTCATAATTTCTCCAAGATATTTTTTTCTACACTTTATATATTAAAAGCACGAATATTATAACAAATATAAGTTAAATGTACAATATTCCTATACCTGTTATATACAAATATTTCCTTTAATTGTTGCGAAAAATTATGTATACTGATTTTGAACCGGAAAATCAGGTGAAACAGGCTTATGCTTTAGCCCTAAGAAAATTTATGAAACAAAATCAACTGTTTATATGAAGGAGCACTATGAAAAATATAGAAATAGAAAGAAAGTTTCTTGTAAAAGAAATGCCGAATAATCTTGATACATATGAGAGGATAGATATGACTCAAGGCTACTTAAATACCTCCCCTGTAGTCAGAGTGCGAAAAGAAAACGACGACTACGTACTGACTTATAAGGGTAGCGGCCTGCTCTCACACAGTGAATACAATCTGCCGCTGAATAAAGAAGCATTTGATCATTTGCTAAAAAAATGTGACGGTATCATTATCTCAAAAAGCAGATATAAAATTCCGCTAAAGAATAATCTTACAGCGGAACTTGATATTTTCAAAGGTGATCTTGACAGTCTCAAACTGGTAGAGGTGGAGTTTGGCTCGGTAGAAGAAGCAAATAATTTTACTCCTCCTGAATGGTTCGGCGAAGATGTAACTACAGATAACAGGTATCATAATTCGTATATATCTAAGTACGGTTTACTGAAGTGGAGATACTGAAAAAAGGACTTGAGCTTTTGCTCAAATCCTTTTTATTTTTCTATTTTACTTATTCCGCTTGTAATTCCGGCAAATATGCCGTCTGTATTCTTCCTCCACAATTTATCAAATGCAAACTCCGCTTTAATCAAATACTCATTTAAATTATTAACCTTATTAAAATCACCTTTAAACTCCTTATTTGACTTGCTTCCAAGCAATTGAAGTATATTCTTTATATTACAGCTTCTAACCAATTCATCCTCTAAATTGTAAACTTGCGGTATAAGTATAACGTCTTTTATCCTTTTATTCTTCTTATATTTTTCTAGGAACTTAGTGTTTTTATCCAAAATAGCTCTACTTTTTGTATCAGTATCAAATACCAACACCACTACAGTATTATCTTTTAAGTTCATCATATGAGTACTTTTTATCTCTCGTTCAACCACATTAAAGACATCTATTTTTCCGGGTCTTATAACATTAAATTTTTCGTCCTCACACTTACTCAATTCCTTTACAAGAACTTTTTCATTCTCACCTTCCACATAATAGTGGTACTGACCGGATCTCATTGATTGCACCCCTCATCTTCATCTAATATATCATCTTCATATGCCAAATCATATATTAACTCAATTCTCGGTGCCACTGAAAAAATATCATTATCTACCGCATTCCTTACCGAATCTGTTGATTTCTTTAGCCTGTTTGATACCGACTCACACGAAATAATAAATTTGCCCTCTATATTTTCTTTTCTCATAAGCAGAAAGGAATGCTTAGGTAAATCCATATCTGTAATATCCAAATTATGTGTTGTAAAGAAAAGTTGTTCTCTATCTCCAAGTTTTGATATCATTACTGACAGGATAGCCTTTTCAATATCACTATGTATATACGAAAACATTTCATCACAATAATAAAATCCGTTTCTATGCTCCATAAGCGCAGTCAAAAAACCGGATATCGCAATTCCTGCTTTAGTTCCGCTTGAAAGAATCTTTTTAGGGTCAAATTCCGTTCCATCCTGTATCATAAGAACCTTGTTATCCATAACTATAGCATAAGTATTATCTATATTACTAACCTTCTTTATGTCTAAAATAGAGTTATCCAGTGTCATCAGTACATTCTTCAAGACCTTTAAATATATATCATTTTCCAAATCAGAAGCTCTTATCTTACTATCAGCACAACTTGCATCATTTGGATGTCTAAAATACCATCCAAATTTAACTTTACTTGAAAATTCTTCCAATCCCTCCATGCCATTTAATTCTTTAACCTCTTTATCTGATTCAATTCTTTCAGAGCATATTTCATAACTGTCTTCTTTATTTATTTTTATATATCTAATAGACACTTCACATCTCTCGATTGAATATTCTTCATTTCCTCTAGGAGGGATATTAACTTCTACTCTACAAAAAGTTTTTTTATCAGGTATAAAATCAATTAAAAAACCACTCTCACACTCAAAATCAGCTATTCTGTCTGTTATATTTACAAGTTCTCTCCTTCTTATAAATCTAAATATACTACAAAGTACTTTACCCAGAGAGGTCTTTCCACTTGCATTAGTACCCATAAGTATATTAACTTTCTTATATCTGAAATTTGGAAATCCCGGCAAATATTCTCTTTCTATAGAGCTGTTCACTATCTTTTTAGGATATGAAAAATTGGCATGAAAATCATCAAATGCACAAATATTCTTTAACTTTACATACATAACAATCATAAGCCACCTCCTGTTATTACTTCTACTTATAAGAAGTAATATGATAATTATAACATATTGTAATTGTCAGGTCAAAGATGCCGGAGTATAAATTAAACAAAAAAGCTTCAGGAACCTCATCCTAAAGCCTTCTTTTTACATTATCTTGCCGCCATATATATATTGTACATATCATTATAGTCAAGTGATTTAAAACATCCTATACTTCTTGATTTCTTATAGGAACAGTTTATTGCCAAGTCCTCACAGTCTTTTTCGCTTACTTCTCTGTTAAGAAGCTCATGTAAACTTACAGGCATTCCTACAGATTTGAAAAACTCTACCGTTCTTTCTATTCCTATATCAGCAGCCTTTTTATCATCAGTCTCAACTACTCCATATACCTTTCTTGCAAATCTTGCAAATCTTGATATATTCTCATCCTTCACATAGTTTGCCCAAGAAGCCCAAACGGCACTTAAGGTTGCACCATGCGTGGAATCAAAGAGTGCCGATATAGCCATTCCAAGCTGATGACATGACCAGTCACCGTCTCTTGGTGTATCACCTTTAGCTCCAAGACCTGTAAGTCCTATATGAGAGACACTGCCGCACCACATTATCTCACTCATCGCCTCATAGTCGGTAGGATTTTTCACTCCCACAGGGCCATACTTAATAATATCCCTAAAAAGTCCCTCAGCAATCTCATCAGTCAAATGATTACCCAAAATATTTGTAAAATACCTCTCAGATGTGTGCATAAAGATATCAGCCACTCCGGCGCCTATCTGATACTTAGGTAAAGTATAAGTAAGTTCAGAATCCATTATAGCAAACCTGCATCTGTTATAATCTGTAGTAATACCTTTCTTTATATGAGTTCCTGTAACATCATCTGTAAGTACGGCTGAGTCACTGGTTTCAGATCCTGCCGCCGCAATAGTCAAAACGGTACCGATAGGAGCGGACTTTTCCACCTTCTTTCTCTGAAAGAAAAACTCTTCTATATCGGTATCCGGATTTGCCACACCGATTGCAACAAACTTTGCGGTATCTATTACACTTCCGCCGCCTACAGCCAGTATAAACTCGGCTCCGAACTTGACAGCCTCCTTTGTCATCTCCTTTGCCTTACTTAAAAGAGGATTCGGTACAACTCCTCCAAGTAAGAGTACATCCATGCCCTCAGACTTTAACTTCTCTTCAACCAAATCAAGCAGACCGCTTTTCTTTGCACTGCTTCCGCCGAAGATAACTGCAACCTTCTTTACTCCGAACTCTTTTATTAAAGTACCGATATCATTCCTTGTTCCCGCTCCGAAAACAATCCTTGTAGGTGAATAATAATTAAACTTTTGCATATGCTACCTCACTTTTCATTTATT
>CAUQKD010000174.1:0-5232 GCA_963518365.1 uncultured Lachnoanaerobaculum sp.
ATATAAGATTTTCCTTCTTCTTTGTAAGCTTTATGATACAGATATCTCTATACCAAAGCCTGAGAAAATTTATAAAATCTTTAAAGCCGCCGGTTCTTTTCTTCAGCTCCTCAATAAAGTTAAGTATCTCATTTATACCTACTTCTGAGATGTTCTTTAAAAACTCTACATTTTTCTCATATATTGAGGCAAAGTCCTCCGACTCCGCCATAGCCTTTGCAACTCCCGGGGCCCCGTTTGAGTACGATGCCACTACGGCGGCTATTTCCTCACTTGAGCCGTTTTCACAAAGCCATCTTTTTATCCTGTCATTGCTTACAGGGCTTAGCAAAAGTTTTAAGCACCTGCTCCTTATAGTCTCAAGCAGTAGACTCATATTTCTTACCAAAAGCAAGATAACAACATACTCCGGCGGCTCCTCTATAGTCTTTAAAAGTGCATTCTGTGCTCCGACAGTCATCTTATCCGCTTCATCTATAACATATATTTTATATTTGCCGTGGTAAGGTCTTATGGCCACATCGGATACAACCCTCTCTCTGATTCTGTCTATTCCTATACTCTCCTTGCCCTCCGCATCCATATAAAAAAAATCAGGATACGCATTTGCCAGAAACTGCCTGCAGGCCGGACATTTCCCGCACCCGACATGGCCATTTTCACATATAAGTCTCATGGCAAACTCTCTTGCAATTTTTTCTTTACCTATCCCTTTATCTCCTGCCAGGATATACGCATGTGAAACCGTATTTTTTATTATTGATTCTTTCAGATGATTTCTCACCTTCTCGTTTCCAAGAATAAATTCACTCATCTTATATGATTCCCATATCTTTTTTTATTTCCAAGATACATTTATTCAAATCTTCATTCAAATATCTCTTGGTAATACCTGCAGCCTCAAGCCTTGCATCCGAGAAATCTTCGCTGTCCGCCAAATATCTCCTGCAAAGCTCCGCATAATTAGGTTTTTCCTCCATCATCTCTCTGTTCACAGCCCTCTGAAGTCTTATACCGTCACCAAGCTCTATATAGATAGGCACAACATTTTCGGCACCGAAATACTCTCTTATCTTTTTATAAGATTCAAGCGTACCTATTATAAGATAGTTCTTACTCTCAAGATGCACGGAACCGTCGTCAATAGTGGCATAAGTCCATCTCCCCTGAACGGTATTATATGTTCTCATCTCTATAAGCTTGCCCTGTCTTCTGTACTCTTCTATAACAGGCTCGTCTACAAAGTGATAGCTTACGCCTTCTACATCTTCACTCCTCTTAGGTCTGGTAGTATATGTTATAATCTTTTTTGTCCTGGGACATTCGTCATGAAGCCTGTTAAAGATTGTATCTTTACCCGAAGCACTCTTTCCCATAACATAATAAATTTTTCCCATTGTGTTTTATAAGTCCAATCCGTAGACTTTTTTTCCTTTTTTAATATATTCATCCAAGACATCAAAATGTCTTTTCTCCATTATCTCTCCCTTTTTCAATACCGGAACTCCGGGAGGATATATGTAGATATTTTCCTTGGCAACCGTTCCCAGATACTTTTTATCAAGACCTGCCAAAGGCTTTTTTTCCATATATAAGAAGTTATTGTCAATATCTTTTAAAGCATTATAAAGTTTATCAAAATCATCCTTGCCGTCACAAAGCGTACTGTAAGCCAAAACATAATCAAGCTTGCTCATCTCTGTCTCAATATTGTAAGAGTCTCTGAGTATCTGCGCCAATGTGACTCCGTCAAACATATCACAACAGATTACAAGCTTGGTAAAATCATATCCGAGTTTATTCTTATCTTCCCACAAATATATATGTTTAAATTTTTTTACAGCACGTCTGAATTCAAATAAATTATTAAGATAATTTTTAATTTCTTCATCACAGTCTGCCATATATCTTATACAGGCATCAATACTTGCCATAAGAATATATGAGGGTGAGCTTGTCTCAAATATATGCAGCGACTCTTCCAAATATTTTTCACTTACGATCTCGGATCTTATATGACAAAGTGCGGTCTGTGTAAGTGCCGGCAATGTTTTGTGAAGACTTTGCACCACAATATCTGCACCCAAATCAAGTGCAGATACACAAAATTTATTTTTACTTTTGCCGTAATCAATATTATTTATATAATTAAGGTGACCACCATGTGCCTCATCCACTATAAGAGGTATGTCATTCTCATGCAAAAGTTTTGCAATCTTTTCTATATCGGATACAACCCCCTCATAAGTCGGTGAAGTTATCAGTGCAGCCACTATATTTTTTTCTCTATTAGCCTTTAAGATACTTTTTAATGCCTTAATATCACAACTTTCTGCAATATCAAGTTCATTATAATAAACATCTAAATATATAGGTGTCAAATCAAGCAGTTCAATTGCGTTGTATACACTAAAATGTGCATTAGGCGCAACCACTATATATGACTTTTCATTTTTATAATTTCCTGTGCAAGCACAAGCCCTTATACTTGAAAGTATACCACAGCTTGAGCCATTTATTAAGTAGTATGTTTTATTACTTTTGTATACATGCTTTGCAAACTCCGTAGAGTCTCTTATGATGCCTGTAGCATCATGCAAATTGTCGGTGCCTTCCACTTCCGTCAGATCCATCTTGTAAATGTCCGTCATCATCTCTTCTATTACTTTCGGCACTTTTCTTTTATGCCCCGGCATATGCATAGGCAATATACCGGAGCTGACATATTCTTTTAATTTATATGCTAAACAATCTTTATTCATTTTCTGTATTTTTATCTTCCACTATTTTATCTGATTTTGCCTCTGAGGCGTCACCGCTTGCAACCTCCACTACAGGACTTACTCTATCTTCTCTTCTTTCAAGTTCTTTTCTGAACTTGAAGTTTTTCCATGTTTTCATAAGAAGAAGTACAACAGCCGCTGCGCAAATAATATCTACTATAATAGTGGCAATCTGCCATCCCATCAACCCTAAGTTTAAGTTCTCAGGTGCATATGCTCTGCTGTTTACCGTAGTATAAAGTATATTATGTGACGCTTTTCTAAGTGCAAGTGTTGCTGTGGCACTCTTATCCTTTACATAGTTGAAACCGGCATCAATAGCTGTAAGACAGAAGTCCGTACCGTTTCTTGTAGCTCTGTTTGCATCCAAATATCCGTATCCGCCGGCACCGAAGTAGTCTGTCAAAACCATTCCTCTAAAGCCCCACTCATCACGAAGAATTTTATTCAATACATTGTCCGATGCGTATGCAGGAGTGGTTCCGTAGTGGTTGAAAGCAGCCATCACAGCCTTGGCGTTTGCTTCCTTTACACAGATTTCAAAAGGACGAAGATATACTTCTCTTACCGTTTGCTCATCCGCCCATGTCATAAGCTGATATGTTCTGTTGGTCTCCTGATCGTTCAATGCAAAATGCTTGATATAAGCATATACTCCGTTGTCTGCAGCACCCTTTACAGCCTCGGCTGCAATCTTTCCTGAAAGTATAGGATCCTCGGAGTAGTACTCGAAGTTTCTTCCTGCAAAAGCGTTTCTGTGGGTGTTCATAGCCGGTGCATACCAACCTGACACCTGCATCTCATTTGCCATCTTTCCTATACTGTCGCCGAATGAATGTGCAAGCTCGGTATTGAAGGTATTTGCAAGCATTATAGTCGCAGGCAAACCTATTGAACCCTTCTTTGTAAAGTTGTTATTTATAGATGAAGGTCCGTCACAGTCTACAGTCTGTACCTTTCCTATTCTGCCGATGGCTACTGTCTGATATCCTCCAAGCGCTACAAGCTTTGACATATCGTTAAATGTCATCTCGTCAAGCAGAGCATCCCACTTAGTGTCGTCATATTCAAGTCCGCGAAGGTCCTTTAACTTAAGCTTATTGTTTGCTCCTGTTGTAGGCATTTTATCCGACTCCACATCAAACTTTGAAGCATCGTAGTTGCTGTTATTTAAGAATGCCGCCTTTTTATCCTCAGGCAGTGTAAAATCTGTAGGTGCCTTTGTTGCTTCTTCAAGGTTTGCAAACTTGTCCTTTCTTGAAAGTACGGTGAAGTTTCCTCTCATATCGTCAAGCTTGTTTGTTGCAACTTCATTGTCGCTGCTTCTCTTGTTGTCACCATTGTATACAATATCCTTTTCAATCGGGAATGTCCTTGTATCAAGGATATTGTGTGAATCTTCCTGAAGGCTTATCTCATATGTTCCCGCCTCAAGTACATAAGCTTTTTTGTCCTTCTCGTCATATGATGCCATATCCTCCAAATTGAAGGTAACTTTTACAGTCTCACTTTCCCCCGGCCCTAACAACTTTGTCTTTCCGAATCCTACAAGATTTGTACTCGCCTTTTCGATTCCGCCGTTTTTATAAGGCGGATTATAATAAATTTCCACTACATCCTTTCCGGCAACATTTCCCGTATTGGTTACAAGTACATCAATACTTATCTTGCCGTCATTTGCAACAATCTCACCCATCTCCTTTGTGAAATTGGTGTATGAAAGTCCGTAACCGAAAGGATACTGCACATAACCTGCATAGTTGATAGCGTTTTCCTTGGCTGCAGTCTCATAAAATTTGTATCCTACATAGATGCCCTCGGCATAGTTTACAAAGCTAGGTTTATGCTTTGTGCCTCTGTCGTCTGTAGAAAATTCGTCCATATTTGTATACTGAAAATCCCCGAAGTTGTTGTAGCTTGGGCTTTTTTTCAAATCATATACAAATATATCGCTTGTCTTACCTGAAGGATTTATCTCACCGTCCAAGATCTTTCCAAGTGCGTTAAACCCTGTCTGTCCCGGACCCGGGCACCAAACCACACTTGAAATATTCTCATAATCATTTACAAATCCAAGCTCCATAGGATTTGCGGAATTGATAATAACCACAATATCTTTGAATGTCTTATTTACAGAATCAAGCATTGCAGCTTCTCTGTTTGAAAGCTGTAAGTAGCTCTTGTTTGTATCAAGGTCATCTTTTTGATCACTGTATCTAAGACCCTTTGAACCGAATGTACCTCCGTCAGTAAAGTTGTCCTCCGTATTAGGATCAAGACTTTTCGGAAGGTCTGCACCCTCACCGCCTGATCTTGCAATAACTACTACTGCCTTGTCAGAATAATTTCTGGCATTTTCAAAAATATTAGCCTCTTTATACTGTTCAATTGAAGGTTCAGGTATTGTCCAGTCCTGACCCCACATACCTACTGTAGGTCTCTTTGCCCT
>CAUQKD010000175.1:0-5228 GCA_963518365.1 uncultured Lachnoanaerobaculum sp.
TTATATTCCTGATGATGTGCGGTGCCTGTGCCGGAAGTACAGGTGGCGGTCTCAAAGTTTCAAGAATTGTGGTTATGGTAAAATCGGTATTTCAAGAGATAGGATATTACATTCATCCAAGAGGTGTAAAGACTATCAAGATGGACGGCAAGGTGCTTGAAAAACCTGTACTTAACAGCATCAGAGTGTTTATACTCACATATATAATGATTTATGCTATTTCAATGTTCTTATTATCACTTAATAATTTTGATTTTGAGACCAATTTTACAGCTATAGCCGCAACTTTTAACAATATCGGTCCCGGACTTGCCAAGGTAGGTCCTATGGCAAACTTCAATATATACTCATATTTTTCAAAGCTGGTTTTGACCTTTGATATGCTTGCAGGAAGACTTGAGTTATATCCTATGCTCCTTTTATTTTGTCCGGGCATATGGAAAATAGGAAAAAGTAAATAATGTAAAAATAAAGCACTTGCAATTTTTTTGCAGGTGCTTTATAATACCTACTAACATAATAGGAAAGAGGAAATAAAGATACGATGATTGAACTGAAAAATATTACAAAGACTTTCAGTGAAGGCAATATATCCGTACATGCAGTCAAAGATGTATCTTTAGTGATTGATAAAGGGGAGATATTCGGCATTATAGGATTTTCCGGAGCGGGAAAATCCACACTTGTCAGATGTATAAATCTTTTGGAAAGGCCTGATGCAGGTAAAGTATTTGTTGATGGAAAGGATTTGACAGCCCTTAAAGCTAGAGATTTAAGAAGTGCAAGGAAAAAAATCGGAATGATCTTTCAGCACTTCAATCTGATGCCGTCCAGAACTGTGGCAGGCAATGTGGAGTATTCACTTTTCAGAAGTGGGCTTTCAAAGGAAGCAAAGAGAAAAAAGGTTAGAGAACTTCTGTCTTTGGTAGATATAGCCGATAAGGAAAATGCATACCCGAGTCAGTTGTCAGGCGGTCAAAAGCAAAGAGTTGCTATAGCAAGAGCACTTGCAAACGACCCGAAAGTACTTTTATGTGACGAGGCGACATCTGCACTTGATCCGCAGACAACCTCATCTATATTGGAACTGTTACAAAGTCTTAATAAGAAACTTGGACTGACTGTAGTAGTTATCACACATGAGATGGCCGTTGTAAAGCAGATCTGTGACAGAGTGGCGGTAATGGAAGACGGAAATGTAGTTGAAGAAGGAGATGTATTTTCAATCTTTGCAAATCCGAAGCATAAGATTACAAAGGATTTTATAAAAACCACCTCAAATCTTCAAAAGATAGAAGGCCTTATAGCTTCAGGCTCCGATGTAGCCAAATTAAAACCGGGTGAGATTATACTTAGACTCAGCTATAAGAAAGCAAATACTTCAGAAGCACTTATTTCAGAAGTATCCAGAAAGTTTAATATAAATCTGAATATTATCTATGCGGATGTGGAAATAGTAAAGGATGCTCCTATAGGAGGAACGGTAGCAATAGTCAGTGGTGAAAAATCTGATATAGATGCTGCAATCAAACATCTGAAGGATAAGGAAGTAGGAGTGGAGGTAATAAAGCATGAATGAAATATTGCATATTCTGTTACCGAATGTATCGGCTAAGCCGAATGAGATAATTGATGCAACTTTGCAAACTGTCAATATGATGGTACTCTCAGGTGCGATTTCACTTATCTTCGGTCTTATCTTCGGTGTTATAGTGGTGGTCACATCTCCAAGGGGTATATTAAAAAATGCTGTTATCTACAACATTATGGATAAACTGATAAATGTATTCAGGTCAATACCGTTTGTTATTTTACTTGCTGCACTTATACCTTTTACAAGAATGGTGGTGGGAACCGCAATAGGAACAAAGGGTGCCATACTTCCGCTTGTATTCGGTACTGTACCTTTCTTTACAAGGCAGATAGAAAGTGCTTTATATGAAGTGGATAAGGGACTTATTGAGGCGGCACAGAGCATGGGTTCATCACCTATAGAGATTATATTCAGAGTATACTTAAGAGAGAGTTTGCCGGGTATTATAAGAGGTGTACAGATTACATTTATCTCACTTTTAGGACTTACCGCTATGGCCGGCGCTATAGGCGGCGGAGGTCTCGGAGACTTTGCGATAAGATACGGACACCAGAGAAATCAAACGGATGTAACATATGCTACAGTAATTATTATACTTATAATGGTAAGCTTGATACAGGGTCTTGGAAACAAGGCAATAAAGAAAACAACACATTAAGGTATCACAGGGTGAAAATTACCCTTGTTATATAGAAAAATTCATGGAGGTTATTATATTATGAGAAAATTAAGTAAATTTTTAGTGATTGGCGCAATATTGGCTTTGGGACTTACAGCATGCGGTTCAAGTCAGAAGGCGGATACAAGCAGTGCTGCAGGTGAGAGCAGTGCAAGCGAGAGCACAAATGCGGAGTCAAAGGCCGACGCTGCAAAGACAGAAGGTAGTACAACAGTAAAAATCGGTGTTGTAGGTGAGAATAATGAACAGTGGAATCCTGTAATAGAGGCTATGGCAAAAGAGGGCATCACGGTAGAACTTGTAAAGTTTGCAGACTATTCATTGCCGAACAGAGCATTGAATGACAAAGAGATTGATTTGAATTCATTCCAGCACAAGGCGTATCTTGCAAATGATATTAAAGACAACGGATATAAGATAGAGGCTATAGGTGATACGATCATTGCACCTCTTGGAGTATACTCAAAAAAGATTAAAGATCTTTCAGAGCTTAAGGACGGCGATACAATAGCAATTCCGAATGATGCTACAAACGGCGGTAGAGCATTGAAGGTGCTTGAGAGTGCAGGAGTGATCAAAGTAAATCCTGATGCAGGATATACACCTACACTTAGCGATATTACAGAGAATGCAAAGAACATCAAATTCACAGAGGTTGAGGCTGCCAATACACCAAGTCTTTTACCTGATGTAGCCGCCGCAGTAATCAATGGCGGTCATGCAGTGGACAACGGTCTAAATCCTAAGACAGATTCCATCTATCTTGAAAAGGTGGAGGATGGAGCCGACAATCCATATGTAAATGTTATTGTTGCCAGAAGTGAAGACAAGGACAATGAGACTTACAAAAAGATTGTAAAAGCTTTTCAGAGTGATGATGTAAAGAAGGTTATAGAGGACACATATAAGGGTGCTTATATACCGGCTTGGAAATAAATTTTAAATAATTAAATATTATGGGCTGTTACATATTAAAAAAAAATTGGAGTATGTAACAGCCTTTTTTGTGCTTAAGAAATAGATGACTGTGGATAAGTATTCGCTTACAGTTCATATAATGTTCATAGCGGATTCAAAAACCTTTTACATAAAAAACAAACTTTAGCCACTTTTATTTTCTATAATGCATTACATAGACAAGAGATAGCGAGTCTATAAAATAAAAGATTTTTTTCATAATACTCGAGCCGATATATTTCGGCTCTCCTCCCAAAAATAGAGCCGACAGAGATGTCGGCTTTTATATATTTTATAAGACATTTATTAAGTAATTGATATATTGAATATCACAACGGCAATTTATACAGAACAATCGGCAAGGGATATTACATTTGCTTGCGACGGCGATGCATTGATGGATATTATAAAACAGGATATTATAATGTAACTTAAATAAGGAGTAACTTTAACAATTAATTTTAATATATATTAGAGAAAAACATTGACAACTATTACGGATTATGATATATTACAGATAAAGATATATAGAAAAGCGTAACACCAAAAAACGTAATATTTAAAGTCCTGAAAATTAGAAGGAGGGAACATGGGTAGGTTATCAAACAGCGGGGCGTTGACAGAGTCCATTTATTACATCTTACTCAGGCTACATAAGAAAGCACATGGATATGCACTTATGAAAGATATAGTTGAGATGACAAATGGGCGTGTAAATCTGGGAGCCGGAACATTATACGGAGCACTCGACACATTGCAAAAAAAAGGCTGGATAAGACAGACTGATGAACAGTCAATGGATAGAAAGATTGAGTACATTATAACGGATGAGGGTAGAGAATATTTTGAAAAAGAAATTTCAAGATTGGAGGAATTACTCTCAAATGCAAAGAAAGTAAAGGAGGAACGAAATGAAGTCTACAGTTAAAAAAGTCTTTTTAGACATAACAGAGGAAGAAAATTGGTTGAATGAGCAGGGTGAACAGGGAAAGATGCTTATAGGATACTCTAACGGCATATATGAGTTTGAAGATGTTTCTCCGGCAAAATTTCAATATAAAATAGATATTCCAAAGTACGTCGGTACAAGTAAAAAGGAGTATTTCAAATTTTTGGAGCAGACAGGGATAAGTGTTGTTAAAGAATATGCCGGCAGGGTGTATCTTAGAAAAAATAAGGCTGACGGAGAGTTGGAACTCTATACTGAAACTAAGGAGGTAAACAATCAGATGAAAAAGCGTTATTCATTTTTTATAAGTGTGGGCGTATCACAACTTGTTTTCGGAGTATTTTTATTCGTTCAAATGTTTAACTATATAGATGAAAAGAATGCACCGTTTTGGATATTGCTTGTGTTCGGGCTTGGATTTATGATTTCCGGAATAATATTTTTTATTACAGGTATTAATAAACAAAGAAAGAATCAGGTTCTTGATAAAAATAGAGATATATGGGAATAAAATTTTAAGAGTGTACAAAGATCTGATATTACAAATTATACAGGCTGTAGAAATGAGAGCATGGATAGACAAAGATTAAGCAAGGAAGAAAGTAGAAAACAGATTAAAGAAATTGCGTTGAAGCTTTTTGTAGACAGGGGATATTCAAAGACCACTATGGATGATATTATACAGGCTGTAGGGATATTCAAGGGAGGAGTATACCATCATTTTTCAAATAAAGAAGAAATTTTTTTAGAGCTGTTAAAGGATGGAAGCAGTTACAGAAAAAAAGTCGTTTTGGAACATATGAATGGAAGTATTCAAGACAGGGGAGAGAAGATTATTGATATCTTATTGGATAAAATACTGGATAAAAACCCATATAAAGCTTAGATATATGTTGAAAATTATGTTTAATGCATATTTAAAACATTAATTTAATGTCAATATCAGGTTAATATTTTAAGGGAAAACCTAAAGAAAACAAGTTCATATATTGTTCATAGCTAATTCAAAAACCTTTTACACAAAAAACAAATTTTAGCCACTTTTATTT
>CAUQKD010000176.1:0-5219 GCA_963518365.1 uncultured Lachnoanaerobaculum sp.
TGTAGATACCGATTTGGAAGGTGCTATCGGAATATCTCCACATAAAGATGACGGCGAAACCAAAGAAGGTGAAGGCGAACATATAGAAGACGAGAGTAAGGAAGACGGACCGGTTGATGAAACGAGGAAAGATGAGAGCCAAGATGAAACCGGTGCTGAAAATCAGAGTGAAACAGGTAGTGAATAAAGGAGAGATAAGAGTGGATATAAATATTTTAGTAGTAGACGATGAAAAAGAAATAGCTGATTTGGTGGAGATATATCTGGTAAGTGACGGTTATACCGTTTTTAAGGCAAATAATGCGGAAGACGGACTTGCTATAATAGAAAAAGAAGATATTCATCTTGCAATACTTGATATAATGATGCCGGGTATGGACGGACTTGAGATGTGCAAAAAAATAAGAGAAAAGCACAATTTCCCTATCATCCTTCTCAGTGCAAAGAGTGCCGAGCTTGACAAGATTCTTGGGCTTGGAACAGGGGCGGACGACTATGTGACAAAGCCTTTTAATACTTTGGAACTTACAGCCAGAGTAAAATCACAGCTTCGCAGATACACTCAGCTAAATCCTAACAGTACTGTGGCTGAAAAAGAGGATCCTAATGAGATAAGGCTTAAGGGAATGATTATCAACAAGGAAAATCACAAGGTCATAATAGACGGCAATGAAGTAAAACTTACACCTATTGAGTTTGATATTCTGTATTTGCTTGCCAGCAATGCCGGAAGAGTATTCTCTACAGACGATATATTTGAAAGAGTGTGGAATGAGAAGGTATATGAAGCCAACAATACCGTAATGGTACATATCAGAAGGCTTCGCGGAAAGATGAATGAAGATTCAAGAGAAAATAAGATTATAACTACTGTTTGGGGTGTTGGATATAAAATTGAGAGATGATTTAGAAAAGAAATTTCAGACTAAAGTCATATTAAATATCCTCTTCAGTCTGGTGGTTTCTATTTTGGTAGAGACCTTGGTGGTAAGCAATATTTCGGTTTTTTCGAGATTGCATATTATAAATCATGAAAACGATACTCTCTTGGTAAGAGGGAGCGGAAGTGATTTGGTAGTCATACTTGTTTTGGTGGTTTTCGGTATAGGTGTATTTACCGCAATATTTTGGGGATTGCAAAGAAAATCATTTATATATATAGATGATATACTCCATGCCATAAAAAAGATGTCGGCAGGAGACTTAAATACCAATGTTGCGGTAAAGGGCGACAATGAGTTTTCTGAGATAGCTGCAAGTATCAATAAGATGGCCAAAGAATTAAGGTCTCTTATGGACAGTGAGCGAAAGAATGAAAAGTCCAAAAACGAGATGATTACAAATATTGCACATGATTTGAGAACTCCGCTGACATCAATACTCGGGTATCTGGATTTGATAAATAAGCGCGATTTGCCTGAGGATACAAAGAAGGAGTATTTAAATATAGTATATGAGAAGGCGAAAAAACTGCAGGATTTGATAGAAAGTCTGTTCAGCTTTACAAAGACAAATTCTTCAAAGCTGGTGCTTAAAGTGGATAAGATAGATATTATAAAGTTGTTATGTCAGCTTATGGAAGAGTTTTATCCGAACTTTGAAAAAAACGGTATCACTTGCAGTGTAAATACAAATATTGACTCATATATAATAGACGGAGACGGTACTTTGCTTGCAAGGCTGTTTGATAATCTGATAAACAATGCCATAAAATACGGTGCAGACGGAAAAAGGATTGATATCAAGATTACCGCAGAGAAGAAGATAGTAAAGGTTGCGGTGATAAACTACGGAAAGGTAATTCCGCAAAATGAATTACCGCTGATATTTGATAAGTTTTACAGGGTGGATCAGGCCAGAAACTCAAATACAGGAGGAACAGGTCTCGGACTTGCGATAGCAAAGAATATTACGGAATTACATCACGGCGTTATTGAAGTTACAAGTGATCTTGGCGGAACCGTATTCAGTGTGACATTGCCGAAGGAGTTAGATGTTGAAAGAGAAAATTTTAAAGGATTTGAATAGGGTATTTGTATTCTTATTATTGTTCTTTTGTTTTATTGCAGGTGTCCATATCAATTCTTTTGCTACAGATAAAGAGAATAATAAGGTAACTATGGATATAAGCTATGGTTACGGAAATATTGCAAAGGGAGGGAGATACCTCCCTATTCATGTATTTTACAGTAATTTCTCCGAACAAAAATTTGACGGGAAGATATCGGTTGAATTTACGGAAGAAGACAACAGAAAGTATGCGTATGAGTACAAAGTAAGTTTGGATGCAAAGAAGAGCCTGCTGTCAGATTATTGTATCAGGATAAGTAATGATGTAAATACAATAGAAGTGTCGCTAAAAGATACTGATAAAAAGACAGTTGAAAAAAAGGTGCTGTCTTTGAATATGGAAGCAAACAGGTCCAATTTATTGGTAGGGCTTTTAAGTGACAGCCAAAACCAAATAAACTATTTTGATGATGTTGCGATAAATTTCGGACTTATGAATTTGAAGACTGTCAATCTGGCGGCAGGTTCTTTCCCTAAATCGTATTCAGGGCTTGAACAGTTGGATATGATAATTATCAGCAATTTCAGAATAAGAGATTTGTCAAATGAGCAGTCACGAGCACTGATGGATTGGATAAAACAGGGAGGGGTATTGATTATCGGCACAGGCAAGAGAGCTGATGATACCATAGGAAGATATGCACCTGAGCTTTTGGAGGATATGTATGAAGCACCAAGAATGAGGACAGTCAATTTCAGCTTTAACAATGAAGACAAACAGATAGACTTGGATACTGTAAGTATAAATTTACATGGCGGCAATGTTATAATGTCTGACGGTGATTTTCCGCTTATAACCTCTGTAAACAAGCAAAGAGGTTTGATAGCGGTTGCAGGATTTGATTTTTGCGATCTGTCACAGTTTGCCAAGGATAATACACAGTTTGCCAGATATATAGTTTCAAGTGTGCTTGGAGATGAGAGAATTGACAAACTTGCAAAACAGTATGAAGTATCCGACAACACATTTCAAAATGTAGAGCCTATACTGAATTCCTCAGAAACAAAAAAGCTTCCGGCCATGCCGGTGTATACCCTTATAATAATAGCATATATATTGATAATCGGACCTGTTTTATTTATTTATCTGAGAGATTACGGTCTGGCAATTTACTACAGAAAAGCCGTAGTACTTATATCTTTTTTGTTTCTTGCTGTAGTAATTATATACAACGGCAGAACAAGGTTTACCACAACTTTTTATAATTATGTGACGGTATATGAGGCCGGAGACTTGGACGTTTCGGAGTCTACATATGTGAACCTCAGAAATCCGTATAACAAGCCTTATGATGTGGTGGTTGATTCAAATTATTCTATAGTTCCGATAATAAGAGATATAAAAGGCAGCAACAGTAATAGGGAGCTGAAAAGAAATACATCAATAACTATTGATAATACGGAATTTACAAAGAATGTACATATAAACCATATAGGTGCGTTTTCATCAAATATATGGAAACTGGATAAAACAATTGAAAATCTCAATAATGAAGGTTTTACCGGAGAAATAAATTCTTTTGACGGAAACATTAATGTGGAGATTACAAATAATTACGACTATAAGGTAAAGAACGCCACATTGATTTTATATGGTAAGATTGCCATACTTGGAGATTTTGAGGCGGGAGAGACAAGACAGATAGACAACTGCGAGCTTATAAATATACCTTTGACAAATTTTGATATAACCGCAAGGCTTATTACAGGTATGGAAAAGTATAACACAATAAATAAAAACGGCGGTGTAAAAGGAATTGATATTGAAAAGTATATGCAGCTTATGAATGTGTCAAACTTTATCTCGTTTTACTTGAAGGAAAATTCAAACGGTTATACGGCGGATGCAAGAATAATCGCATTTTCTGAAGTGCCTTTGTCAAACCCTATATTCTTTGGCAATACTATGGAAGGGAGCGGATTGACACTTTTGACATCAGTTATACCTGTAAATTCTATTGAAGACGGCAAGGTATACAGACAGGCGCTTCTTAAGATGCCTCTAATATTAAGCGGAGATTATTCATATATAGATAATGCGCTAAGAAGCAGTGATGCTACGGTTTTGGAGTATTTTCTCGGAGATAATATAAATATTGAGGAGGTAAAGTTTGAACAGATATCGGATGTTTTCTCAAATCAAAGGTATAGTGATAAAATAAAACTGTTCAAGGGAAATATTGCTCTTTATAATTTTAAAACCGGAAACTTTGATTTTATTTCAAAGAACGATTTTTCTATAATTGATTTACTTACATATCTTTCAGATACAAACACTATAAGGGTCAGGTATTCAAATATAGAAAACAGCGACTTGGAGACGGCACTGCCGATGATAACTGTATTGGGTGTGGAAAAATAAATGTTGGAATTAAAAAATTTATGTAAATCATATGGAAGACATATTGCATTGTCAAATCTCAGTTTAACGATACCTGACGGTGCGCTATACGGTCTTGTGGGACCTAACGGAGCAGGCAAGACAACGGCAATAAAGATGATTTCAGGAATCATGTTGCCTGACAGAGGTGAGATACTCTTTGACAATGTAAATTTGGTTAAAGAAGAGAGAATCGCTAAGGAAACGGTAGGATATGTTCCGGATGTTTTGGGAATATATGATGATATGACAGTATTTGAATATATGGTGTTTTTTGCCTCTACATATGGTCTTACGGGCTATATAGCCAGAAAAAAGATCGAGATACTTTTAGAGCAGGTGGGAATGACGGATAAAAAAGATTTCTATCTTAATGAATTGTCAAGAGGAATGCAACAAAAACTCTGTGTTGCCAGAGCGCTTATTCATGATCCGGCACTTATTATCATGGATGAGCCTGCAAGCGGACTTGACCCCAGAGCCAGATATGAGTTGAAGGAACTTTTACAGGAGCTTAACGGAGGAGGTAAGACGGTACTTTTAAGTTCGCATATTTTATCCGAAGTTTCCGAAATCTGTACCGACATCGGAATTATTGAAGGCGGTAAGATAATAATATCGGGAGGTGTGGAAGAAATACTTGATAAGGTGGAGGGTGCCAATCCGATAAAGATTAAGGTACTCAACAATGAAAATTCAGCACTTGAGATATTAAAAAATAATAAAAAAGTTAGAATTTTATCTGTAGATAATGGCTATTTTATGGTAT
>CAUQKD010000177.1:0-5147 GCA_963518365.1 uncultured Lachnoanaerobaculum sp.
AATGAAAGAGCGTAAGAAATACGGTCTTAAGTCAGCGAGAAGAGCACCACAGTTCTCAAAGAGATAATTGTATATTGCAATATTACACCTCGGAACAATGTTCCGGGGTTTTTTGCGTTTTAAAAAAGTATCAAATAAAAACGTATAATCCGTTGATATTTTTCAATATGCAATATATAATAGAGTTATATGAAAATAAAAACAAGAAACACGTTTTTAGAGGAGAAGAGTAGATGAAGATACTTCGCATTACGGCTAATGGACTTCCATTATTTAAAAAAGAATTGGACATTTGCTTCTATACACAGCAGAGAGTTTGTGAAGAGGATAAAGGTAGCCTTTATTGTTTGAAGGACAACTATTATCTTCATTCTGCTTGTACGTTTATCGGTATTAATGCATCAGGTAAAACTTCAGTGCTAAAGTTTATCAGCCTGGCTTTGAATATTTTGAATAATAACCCTATTAACCACGTTGATGAAAAAAGCATTCTTGGTGGGACAAAAAAGGCGACAATTCAAATATATTTTTATGATAAGCATAGCTATATCTGTTGTTTGGAAACTGTAATAACATCTAAAAAGACGAAAACAGGAGAGTATGTATATACAATTCTATCTGAAAGTCTTTGGGAAAAGCCGATATCATCAGTTAAGTCAAAAAAATATTTTACGGATTTTACAGGAATGAAACCTATAGAACAGCGTAACAAAGATGAGGCATACCTGCCTGACGATGTAAGTTTTATCATTGCACACAATAAAAAAGAAAATGAAACTGTAGAAATATTCAGCCTGCTTTCATATACAAATGTAAATGTTCTTCCATTTACTGAAGACATTCCGCTAGATGTAATTGCATTTCTTGATCCGACAATTGAAAAATTGTGTTTCGAACAGATAGAGGGAAAAACATTTATCCATTTGAAATTCAGGGACGATGAAGAGATTATTTTGAATAATGCGACAGACCTTGAACGGTATTTATCATCCGGTACAATCAAGGGTATCATTATATTCTCAATGATAAAAGAAGTTCTTCAGTCAGGCGGTTATCTTTTGGTAGATGAAATTGAGAATCACTTTAATAAAGAAATTGTGATAACTTTGATGCGCTTCTTTATGGACAGTAGACTTAACAGAAACGGTGGAACACTTGTTTTTACTACACATTATCCGGAACTGCTTGACGAGTATGATAGAAATGATGGAATTTGTATTGTAAGAAACCGAAACGGAATTACAGTAGAAAATTTGAGTTATATATTGAAACGTAACGACATTAAAAAGAGTGATGCATATCAGAGCGGTTTTCTTGAAGGTACAACTCCGGCATATGAGGCGTATATGCTTTTGAAGAAAAATCTTGATGCCTTAATCAGCTAGGGAGCAAATATGATGAAATTAGCAAAATATAAGGCATGTATATGTGAAGGTTCTGCAGAAGGAGCGGTTATTGACATTCTGATTGATCATGATCTGCTGATTTTCACAAGAGAAGAATTATTAGAAGAACGTGTTATTCGATGCAGAAATGCCAAGCGATTTGAGGAGCGATACTTGCGAAAGGGATTCGATGAGAAGATTTCTGTGATAAGGATTTTGGATTCTCGCAGAGAAGAGTTTCGATTAAGTAAGGCATATGAAAAGAAAATTGATGTGACAAATATTATTACCGCTCCGGAAATTGAAATGTTAATTATTCATGCAGAAGGAGTATATGATCAATTTAAACGTTCAGGGAAAAAGCCAAGTGAATTTTGTAAATCAAGTCTTAGGATGCATGATGTAAAATCGTATGATTTTGTGAAGAAGTACTTTAGTGATCCTAAGACCTTGGTAAAGGCCATAAGAGAGTACCGTAGAACAGCAAATATTCATAATGGAGAGTATAGTTTGTCTGATTTACTTAGATAAGTTTGATGGGGTTTTGATACAATTGAAATAGATGCAAAGAGCATAAATTAAGTATAATAATCAATAAGAAGAGGTATCTGTATTGAATGAAATATTAAATACAGATGCCGCTTCAAGCAAATAATAAATAAGAAAGTTTTTTACTCTACCGTAACAGACTTTGCCAAGTTTCTCGGCTTATCAGGGTCTAAGCCTTTTAAGAGGCTTACCTGATAGGATAAGAATTGTAATGGAACTACCAAAAGGCTTCCGGCAAAGAGAGGATTGGTTTTCGGTACACTAAGTATTTGTGCAAAGTCATCTTCCTCGACTGAAATATCTTCCATAGTGAAAGCAAAGCATTTGGCACCACGGCTCTTTACCTCGTGAATATTTGAAATGCTCTTTGCGGCAAGCTCCTCTTGAGAAAGAAGAGCAATCACAGGACTGTCCTTTTCTATTAAGCTGATGGTACCGTGCTTTAACTCACCGCTGCTGTAGCTTTCACAGTGAATATAGCTGATTTCTTTAAGCTTCAAAGCTCCTTCCATGGAGACTGCCCAGTCAAGACCTCTTCCAAGAAAGAAAATATTTTTATCATCCTTCAGTTTTTTTGCCATAGGTAGGGTTTCACTGTCAAGTGAAAGACATTGTTGAATCTTACCGGGGAGATTGAAAAGCTCCTCTTTAAGTCTATGAGCCTCTTCATCTTTAATTTTGCCCTTTGCTTTAGCTAACAGCAGTGAGAAAATGTAGCCTGCAACAAGCTGGCAACTGTAGGCCTTGGTGGTGGCTACCGCAATTTCAGGTCCTGCCTGTGTATAAAATACAAAGTCGGATTCACCGGCAATGGCTGAGCCGTTTACATTTACTATGGAAAGGGTTTTAGCCCCCAATTTTTTAGCTTCCTTTATTGCTGCTAAAGTATCCGCAGTCTCTCCCGATTGGCTGATACCGATTACAATTTCGCCGTCCTCTAAAATCGGGTGATTGTAGCGAAACTCACTTGCAAGTTCAACCTGTACCGGAACTCTTGCCAGGTTCTCACAAACCGACTTTAATACATATCCTGCATGATATGCGGAGCCGCACGCAATGACCCTGACTCTTGTAATATCTCGGAAATCTTTTTCGCTCATTGAGAATGCTTCATATGAAAATTCATTATTTTCCTTGTCGCAGGCGTAGAGCAGAGTATCCTGTACAGCCTGTGGCTGCTCAAAGATTTCCTTTTCCATAAAGTGAAGATATTCTCCTTTATGAATCATACTGCTGTCAAGCTCTGCGATAGTGGAGGAGCGATTTACCTCTTCACCGTTTTTATTGTATATATGTATTTCATTTCCGGTAAGACTTAAAATCTCTTTATTGTCTAATTTATAGAATTCCTTGGTATAATCAAGAAAGGCTGAGACATCTGAAGCCGGATAGAATCCGTTTTCACCCTTTCCTACAACCAAAGGACTGTCCTTTCTCATGGCATAAAGTGTATTTGCATCATCTTTGAACATAATTGCAAAGGCGTAAGAACCTTTCAACTCCTTTTGTACTGAGAGGAGCGCTTTTAAGACATTCTTTTCCTTTAGGTAAAAATACTCAATCAGATTTACAGCCACTTCAGTATCTGTGTCTGAATAGAAACTGTAGCCTTTTTCTTGTAAAAAGTTCTTTAAATCTGCAAAGTTTTCAATAATACCGTTATGAACAAGCACAACTTCTTTATTCATAGATAAGTGTGGGTGGGCATTTTTTTCATCGGCCTTACCATGAGTTGCCCAGCGGGTGTGACCGATTCCCATAGAGAAGTGAAGTTCACATTCCCCCGAAGCTGCAACCTTCTTTTTCAACTCTTTTAATTTACCCACAGCTTTCACCACAGTGAAAGGTCTTGAATACAGGGCTATTCCCGCAGAATCATAACCTCTGTATTCAAGACGCGAAAGACCGGACAGTAGAATATCCCTTGCATTCCCCTGCCCAACAAAACCGACAATACCGCACATTGTATTTTCTCCTATTTGATTGTTTATTGTGCGAAGAAAGCTTTTGTTACGATCTTGATTTCGCTTTTTTTCTTCCTCTTACGATGCACTACTCCGAAACAGCATCCGCCGAATCTTTCGATAACTGTTTACCTCGTCGACTTGGGTCTCCCCGAAGCCCCGGCGCTAATCTTCCTTTTTTCCTCAGAAAAGAAAAATTTGTGTTATGATAACACATCAAAAAGAACTTGTGAATGCTTTTTTGCAAAAATTAAAAAAATTTTATATAAAATATGGTAGAATAATATTATATAAATGCAGTAAGGGAAGGGATAAGTATGAGCGTCAGATTAATATTTATAGGGTTAATGGTATTTCTGGGATTTTGGTATGTTGCTATACTTCTTTGGTTGATGAACAGGCTTAACAAAAGTTCCGAGTACGGTATAAGCGGAGAGAAAAGTTCTCAAAGCGGTAGCGGCAAAATGAAAATCAGTGATCTGTTTTTTCATATTTTGGTTATCGTTATTGTATTTTTTACAGTAATAAAGCTGATGAGCTTTGTAGGGCCGGCTTTTGCATCTCTTGGAGGTATGATTGTAGCAATACCTGTCAAAGCACTTTTAAATGCAAGCGGACGTAAGACTAACGTTATACTTACTCTCTCCGGGATGGCTTTACTATTTGTTTATTTATGCTTTTGGTATATTCTTATCGGTGTACCGGTAAAGCCTCCTGTAATGACTGTAGGAGGGATGAAAGTAACACTGAGTAAGACAAGTGTAGAAGACCTTTTAGATAACGGATTTGATATATATATCATGAATGATGAGAATACATATGAGTACAGTGAAATGCTGACAAGCGGTTCTTACACTAAATATGACGAAAATCAGGATATTACTGTAGAAAAAGGATATAGAAGTACAGGAGAGACTCTAAGGGGAGCGCCATATTTATTGGCGAAAGATGATACACTTATAGGCGCAATAGATTTGTACGGAAGTCTTAATAAAGATGTGGATATAAAGGATTCCAAGGTCGTAAATTTCTATATGGATAAGGACTGTGAGAGTGCAGTGAAAAATGCCGGTATAGATATTGAGCTTGAAGTGCTGGATCTGTTAGATACTTTTGATACAGATAATGTAAAAAATATATTTAAAAAGAAACTTTGGATGATACCGGATGAATCCGAGCCTACAGACTCTGTATATGGAATAGCATGGCGTACCAACAGTGATTCTATATTCTGGAATGAGTATTATGC
>CAUQKD010000178.1:0-5135 GCA_963518365.1 uncultured Lachnoanaerobaculum sp.
GAGTGTAGCAAAGAGCGGATACATTGATACAGTCGCCTGCAACCAAAAGTCCGCGGCCTTTCTTGTCTGTAAGTTTGGCAAAACGTACCAAAGACTTGTTGCCGCTTTCCTGTGGTGAAAGGTACTTTGCAAGCTGCTCACTTACTTTGCCGCTGTAGAAATCAATCTTTGCACCTACAAGCCTGTCGGAATAAGTTTCCATAGGACCTGCACCGTACCATGATATATTTTCATACTCAGGCTTTAACTTAAATAAAGTACCGAACTCAGGAAGATCATACTTGCCAGAGACAGGAGTGTACTCCGTATTTACTCTGATACTGCCGTCACCGTAGACATGATATGTGAGGCTCAGTTTATCACTGCTCTCAGGCAGTGCATAATCATATGTTACCAAGACATAGGATTCGTGTTCCTCTATAACCGGTCTGAAAGCCCCCCAATATGTACTGTCGGCCTTCGGCATCCTTGTAGTAGCATAAAGTGAAGCAATCTTATACTTGGCATATCTGAAAGGCATGTTGTTGCCATAGTCGTTGTCTGTAGGGGCTCTCCAAAAGTTCGGTCTTGGAACAGCCTTAAGAAGCTCTTTTCCCGCATATCTGTAAGAAACAAGTCCACCGAAGTTTTGTGAGAAGAGCACTTCAAAGTTCTCGCCCCTAACACCGAAATTACTTATGCCCATAATAAGTTTATAAGGTCTTTTTTCGAGCAGAGGAGTATCACATATAAGCTTATTGTCAGGAGCCTTTAAAAGAGCGTCAAATATCTGCATATTTTCTCTTACTGCAACCTCGCTGAATGATACCTCGCCTAAGTTATAAACAGTTTCAACATTAAAGACTGCCTTCACACCTACGATAAGCTCGTCAGAGTATATATCAAACAGACTCTTAACCTTTTCTTTTATATTCAGGTTGTAATCAAGCTTACAAAGTCCCTCACCGCTTATAAAGAAACTTTCTTCAAATAAAGTCTTGCCGAATTTCTTTATATATATTATAAACTTATAATCACTCAGATTTCTGAAAAGATTTCTGTTGTGGATATGCAAAACATCCTTGTCCAAATCAAGCTTTAAGTCAACCGGTCTGTAATTATATCTGACAGCCTGCATCTTCGGTGAAGCATCTCTTTCACCGCCGTATACGATACCGTCTCCGCTGAAGTTGTAGTCGGTAGGGGAGTCGTCAAAGTCGCCACCATAGTACTGTGTATCATTGCCGAAAGGATCCTTACCTGTGATGCTTTGGTCAATATAGTCCCAGATAAAGCCGCCTTGGAAAAGCTCCTCCTCCCATGCAAGTTCTGTATAAAGCTGCATACCGCCACAGGAATTGCCCATAGCATGTGTATATTCACATTCGATAAAAGGCTTATCCCTGTGAGTCTTTAAAAATTCTTTGACCTCAGCCACCTTTGCATACATTCTGCTTTCAATATCTGAGGTGTCATTGTAACGGCGGTCATTATAAACTCCCTCATAGTGTACAAGTCTGCTTGAGTCGACCTTTCTGAAAAACTCACTCATCTCATATATATCACTGCCGCCGTAGCTTTCATTTCCACAGGACCAGATAAGAACACTTGAGTGATTGCGGTCTCTCATATACATTGAGTTCGCCCTGTCAAGCAGCAGCGGTAACCATTCCTTCTTATCTCCCGGCAGTACAAAGTCATAGTCCGATACGCCGCTTAGAAGACCGTCCCAGCTGCCATGAGTTTCAAGATTACACTCATCAATCAAATATATACCGTAGATATCGCATAGTTCATAGAGCGCGGATGAGTTAGGGTAGTGGCTTGTTCTTATAGCATTGATATTGTTTTCCTTCATGGTCACAATATCTTTTTTGATTTCATCAAAGGTGATTGCACGGCCGAACTTTGAGCTGAAGTCATGTCTGTCCACACCTGCAAATACAATTCTCTTACCGTTTAAGGTCATTACATTGTCGGAGTTCTTTTCAAAAAGTCTGATGCCGACCTTTACAGCTGAAACCTCAAGCAAAGTCTCTCCGTCAAAAATTTCGATATAGAGAGTATAAAGATTCGGAATCTCGGCACTCCAAAGCTTAGGAGAGTTTATATCAAATGAAAGCTTGTTTTTGCCTGAATGTAAATTACCTACAGTTTCATAAACTACAGGCATCTCGTCAAATACCTTAAACTCATTTGATTTCAGAGTTAAGTCCATAGCGTCAAATAGGACAAGTTTTACATCCGCATTATTACTTAAGTTTACAGAAAAGTTAAGTTTAACATTATCAAAGCTGCCCTTTTCAAAGACCTGCTTGATTTCAATATCCTCAATGTGGCATTTAGGCTTGGTGTAGAGATAAATATCTCTGAAGATGCCTGAAAATCTGAAAAAGTCCTGATCTTCAAGCCAGCTGCCTGCACACCACTTGGTTACCTGTATTGCAAGCTTGTTTTCTCCTTCAACTACATATTTTGTCAAATCAAACTCTGAAGGAGTGAAGCTGTCTTCACAGTAACCTATATAATGACCGTTTAACCATATGGCAGCCGAGCTCTCCACGCCCTCAAACCTGAGTATAAGAGAGTCCTTTATAAAGCCCTTCGGCAATGTGAAATACTTTACATAACTGCCTACAGGGTTAAAATCTGTCGGAGCCTCTCCGGATTTTAGAGATTGTCTGCCGTCCCAAGGGTATGCTACATTGGCGTAGTGCGGTCTGTCATATCCTTCCATCTGTATATGTGCCGGAACTCTTATATCTTCCCAGTTCTTACAGTCATAATCCAAAGCTTCAAAGCCGTCAGGAGTACAGTTAAGATTTATAGAGTAGTCAAATTTCCATATTCCGTTTAAAGAATAGCAAAGTGAAGAAGTTCCCTTTAGTAACTCCGACTTATTTGCATATACACTATGATCGGAGTGGGCGGGAAGCCTGTTTTCTTCAAAGACAGAAGGGTTTGAAATATTTTTTAAGATATCTTTATTCATTTTTACCTCTCTTAAAGTTAAATTTTATCAATAAAAGGTATGAAATCTTAAAACAAGTTTCCACACCTTTAAAAAACATATAATATATTATTTTACAGCACCTGTAATACCTTCAGCAAACTGCTTTTGAAGCAGGAAGAATATGATAACGGTAGGTATACTGCAAAGCAATACTGCAAGCATCAAAACGCCGTAGTCTGTTACATAGCCCTCTTTCAGATTGGCAACCAGCATAGGCATTGTAATGGAAGTCTTCTCGGTCATTATTACCTTCGGCCAAAGATATGAGTTCCAAGCACCCATAAAGGTAATGATAGCGGCTGAAGCGTAGGTCGACTTCATTGTAGGAACGAAAATTCTTAGGAAGATATGAAATTCATTCAGTCCGTCAAGTCTCGCAGCTTCCAGTATATCATGTGGGAACGATCTGGCACTTTGTCTAAAGAGCATTATCAAAAACGGAGTTGATATGGTAGGAAGCAAAAATCCGAGAGTAGTATTAAGCAGTCCCCACTTCGAAAAAGCCTGAAACAGCGGAATCATAATAGCTACAAAAGGCACCATCATTGCAAGTAAGAGTACCGACATAACGGCGTCCTTTGCCTTGTCATGGTAGATTTCAAAGCCGTAGCCTGCAAGTGAACAGATAAAAAGTGCAAGTAAAGTCATTACTATGGAGTACTTAAAGGAGTTTGCCATAGCACCTGAAACATCACCTGCCGCAAGCAGATTGGCAAAGTTCTTAAAAAGGTAGTTGCCCGGTAAGAGCGCACCTCTTATTACCTCGATACTGGTGTGAGTGGCACTGACAGCCATCCAGTACAGCGGAAAAACAGATATCAGTGATACAATTATTAAAAATATATATTTTATTGCAGTTTTCAGTTTAATCACGCTTATCACCTACTTTCATCTGGATTGCGGCAAGTACTGCTACCAAAATCAAAATAAGGAATGACATGGCGGCAGAGTAACCAAAGTTCGGCACATACTTAAAGGAAGAGTTATATATATAATGTGACATTGTAATAGTTGCATTGGCAGGTCCGCCGCCTGTAAGGTTTACAGATTCGTCAAACAGCTGCAATGTACCATTTGTGGACATAATAGCTGTAAGCAAAATCATCGGCTTTAAAAGCGGAATGGTGATCTTTCTAAGTATCTGGAAATATGTAGCACCGTCAATCTTTGCAGCCTCGTATATTGAATATTCGATATTTTGAAGTCCTGCAAGATAAAATACCATGTTGTAGCCGGTCCATCTCCAAAGCAGAGCAATAATAATGACAATTCTCGCGGTAAAAGGATTTGACAAAAAGTTATATCCGTTGTGTAAGATACCGAGGTGTATAAGCACATTGTTGACATAGCCGTCTACCGCAAATAGAGATCTGAATATAATGGCATATGATACAAGTGAAGTGGCACATGGTAAGAATATACAGGTTCTAAAAAGCCCCTTGAATCTAAGATGTTTGTCATTAAGCAGTGATGCCAAAAGCAGTGCAAATAAAAGCATTATAGGTACCTGTACTATCAGGTATATAAAGGTGTTTTTCAAAGACTGCATAAAGACCGCATCTGAAAACATTCTTTTATAGTTTGTAAGTCCCGCAAAGGATATTTTTGCGCCCACACCGGTTTGCATAGACAGTATTATGGCTCTTATCATAGGATAGAAGCTCATAATCGCTATAAGAAACGTTGCAGGAGCCAAAAATATCCAACCTGAGATATTTTGCTTTTGTGAGAGTGAAAATTTTTTCTTGTTTCCCATTTTTTCTCCTTCTATAAACAAAGGGGCAGACTTGACCATAGCCAAACCTACCCCCTGAAGTTTAAAATATTATTTACCCATTGCAAAGTTTACAGTGTCCTGAACAGTCTTAAGCTCGCTGTCCACATCGGCACCTGCAATGATATTTGTAGCAGCTACGGCTACGGCATCCCTTGCTTCATAGTAGTAAACACCTGTATTGTTCTTAGGAGTCTTTGAAGCGAAATCTGTAAGAAGCTTATAAACTTCCTGTCCGCCGAAGAACTCTACCTTCTCGGAATAAGCTTCTGTATTACCTGCAGGTAACCATGTAGCAAGTGCACCGCTTGGAAGGATGCTGTCATAAAGCTTTGTGCTTCCTGCAAATGTCTTTGCAAGGAAATCAAC
>CAUQKD010000179.1:0-5114 GCA_963518365.1 uncultured Lachnoanaerobaculum sp.
GCTGAAACTCTAGCACTATCCATCTCATTCCTCCTATTTATTTTTCTTAGAATTCTGCTTCTCGTTGTACTTTGATACCATATTGGCCTTAGAAGCAAGTGATCCCGGCTTTGCATCTTTATTATAATACTCGGTAGAATCTTTTATATTCTTTGCATTCACTTCATATTTCTTTGCTTTATTTTCTTTTTCCTGCTTTTCAATCTCATCCATATGCTTTGCATTCTCAATAACCTTTTTATTGGCACTGAGTGCAGGAAGACCCTGTTTTGCTCTTTTTGCATTTTGTTTTGCAAGATTATTTTCTACTAATTTATCAATATCCATATCTTTTAACTGATAATTAACAAGTAACTGAATAATTGTTCTTGCAAGTGCTGAAGCAATCCAGTATATACCGATACCTGCAGGAAGAGTAAAGCAGAAGAATACCGACATAAGCGGCATTACAGTATTCATGCTCTGCATCTGCTTTGCCATATCGCTTTCATTGCCTGAATTCTGAGGCTGATTTACCGTCATTACCTTAGTTGATAAAAACTGTGTAAGGCCTGCAAGTATCGGAATGATCCAAGCGATATTTATATGGTTCATTCCCTGCCAAGGCGCCACAGATAAATCAATTCCCAAAAATGAATTCATCTGCTTAATAAGCGGAACGCTTGTATTCAATACATCGCTCATACTTGGGAATGTCTCACCAAGTTTAGTCCACTTCTCAGGTGTGAACTTATATAATAAATCTATAACCTTATTTGTAACAGTATAGTCGTTGTTCTCTACAGGAAGTCTGACCGCTTTTGCCATATCACTGATTTTATTGATATAATCAGGCTGTTGCATAAGAGAATTTGCTACATTCTCAAAAACTCCGCGAACACTTGTAACATACGCCGGAATTCTATATATAACCTGATACAGACCGAACAATATAGGCATCTGTATAAGAAGCGGAAGACAACCGCCGGTCATACTTGTACCATACTTACTGTATACGGCTCTGGTCTCTGCATTCATCTTCATCGCCGACTCATTATCTGTTTTGCCTTTATACTTATCCTGTATAGCCTTTATTTCAGGCTGAATTACAGCCATAAGCTTCTGAGATTTTTGCTGTTTTATAGTAAGAGGAATCATTATAACATTTATCACTATTGTAAATACAATAATTGCGATACCGATATTTGTTATTCCTATATCAAATATCAAATTCATTATAAATCCCAGTATTTCAGCAAACCAACCTATAATAGGCGTACTTGACTTTGTTAATAGTACAATGTCCAAGCTAATACCTCCAATATTTATTAGATTTTCTAAAATAAACTTATCATTTTCTATGGTACAGGGTCATAGCCTCCCTTTGCTAAAGGATTGCACCTTAAAATTCTCCAAATACTAAGCAGTGTACCCTTTATTATGCCGTGCTTTTTCAAAGCTTCTATGGCATACTGTGAACAGGTAGGAGTATAAATACAATGCGTTCTGACCTTCAGCGGTGACAGAAATATCTGATAGAACCTAATAAGCTTAATCATTCCTGTTTTTATTAAGCTATTTAATTTTTTCAACATCTTCTTTGTCCAGTCTATGTGATTTTAGCAAATGTAAATAGGCACTTTCAAGCTTATGATAATCATTCACATCTGCACCTACTCGAACTACTACTATTATATCTAATCCCCTTTTCTCTATCTTATTCAACCTAAAAATCTCTCTAAGCTTTCTTACAAATGTATGCCTGACCACACTGTTGCCATTTTTCTTTGAAACCGATATGCCTATTCTGTTATAGGCAAGTTCATTCTTATATACATACATAACAAGAGCTTTATTGGCATATGACTTTCCATTCTTATACACCTTTTGAAAATCAGCATTACTTCTTAAAGACGGAAAATTCTTCACACAAACTCCTTGATGCCTCTTGCATCATAACTGAAAACTGATATCGGGCAGCATATCATACCCGACAATAGTTGTAAACTAAAGGGATAGTCATAAGACTATCCCTAAGTAATCTTCGACAGATAATTTCTTTGCTATAAACTAGCACTCATCTGTTTTGGCTTTTGCCTTATTCTTTTAAGCTGATAATCTAGCTCTTCCCTTTGCTCTTCTGGCAGCTAAAACTTTTCTACCACCGGCAGAACTCATTCTTGCTCTAAAACCGTGAACCTTAGATCTTTGTCTCTTCTTAGGTTGGAATGTCATTTTCATGGTCTGGCACCTCCTTACTTCTTTTCGTTTGTCTAGTCTTTCTCAAGTCTATGTTCTTCACTTTCTAAAGAACGCACCCTAGTATTATAGTAAAAGAAGCCTTACAAGTCAATAGCTTTATCGTTCTTCACTGATTTTTAATAATGTTCCGGCAATTGCCAAAGTTAAGATTGCAGATACTATCGCCTCTGCCACTCCCTGTGTACCTATAATACCTACTATTACATATGGGAGCTGTGATAACTCTCTGCCTGTTGCAGAAGCATAATGCTGTCCGAACAAAAAATAGATTCCGCTCATTACCAAAATAGTATTGGTGACAGCCGCCATAGCTCCGGATACCAACAATGCAATCTTTATCTTTCCTGTTTTTCTGATTGCATTGAATACAAGTGCAGCCACTATACCTACAAGTATTCTCGGAACAAAGCATACTATAATTGATCTTATGCCACCTGTATATCCCGCTATTGCAGGTGCGAACGGTGAAAAGCAAAATGATGTAGGGTTCGGCATAAATGTATTCTTCCACATACTTCCAAGTGCGAATACAAAGCCAAGTCCTGCTCCCTCTTTTACACCAAGTAAAATGGCACCTATGGCTACCGTCACATGAATGATTGTCGCATTCATAATTCCAAGCGGTATAAATCCTAAAATAGGCACCAGTGTCTGGATAATAATGATTGCTATAAAGATAGCCATTATCACCATATTCTTTGTCTTTTGATAAGAATCTCTCTTCATCTTTTTCTCCTCTCGCTACTATTCCTATTGGATATAATGCACTTAATATTATAACTTTAAACCCCTTTGTTATCAATAATTTTATTACACTTTAATAAGTCCGTTTTTTAAATTCAAACTGCCGAAACTGCCATAGCCCAATAATAAATAATACTGTCAACACGCGATATATTGCAAAATTTTCACTATGTAATAGGAAGAAAAAATTTCAAAAAATATCCACATCAAAAAACTTTTCAACATAATTATCCACATTTATAACTTTCAAAGTCCTTTTCCACAGTTAACTGTTAGCAATTCACTTATCCACATTTTGTTGATAAGATGTGGATAAGTTTATGTACTATTATGTGGATATCCTCTTTAAAGCCTTATTTTAAGCCATTTACGTTGTCAACATCGTTTTCCACACTCTGTGTATAACTGTACTTATCCACGCTTTTTAGCCACAAAACAGTATTGATAATTTGATAATATCTTTTTATTCACTGAGTTATCCATATCTTTGTGAACATTTGTGTGGATAACTTTGTTTTCATGCCTTTATTTTCATTGATATGACCACATTTTTTTGCTATACTTTAATCAGTTAGAAGTATCCCAAAGGAGTAAAAAGAATGATAGACAAGATCAAATCAAATTGGGAAAACATAATCACTTTTTTAAGAGACGATTACGAACTTTCCCCTGTATCATTCAATACGTGGATAAAGCCCATGATTCCGACATCAATTGAGAAGGACTCAAGGGGAAATTTCACACTTATTATTACGGTTCCTTCAATGCCTTTTAAAACTTATGTTACAAAAAAATATTCCTTATATTTGGCAGTTGCTATAGAGGAAATTACCTTCATTAAATGTAATGTTGTTTTTAAGGAAAAAAAAGAACAGGAATCACAAAAAATCCCTAAAAAGTTAATAGACAACAAGAGACATCCGGTAAACAACCTTAAACTCTTAAGTGCCAACTTAAATCCAGCATATACCTTTGACACCTTTGTAGTAGGAAAAAGCAACGATTTGGCACATGCAACGGCTGTGGCCGTAGCCGAGTCTCCCGGAAGCCAAAATCCCGGCGAACACTACAATCCCTTCTTTATATACGGAGGTGTAGGACTCGGTAAAACTCACTTGATGCACTCCATTGCACACTATATTTTAGAGCACAACCCGGATGCCAATATTTTATATGTCAGCAGCGAAAAATTCTTAAACGAATACATCGATGCATTAAAAAACAGCAATCTGGCTGAGTACCGTGCAAAATATCGCAATGTAGATGTACTTTTAATAGACGATATTCAGTTTATCGGAGGCAAGGACGCTATTCAGGAGGAGCTTTTCCATACCTTTAACGCGTTATACGAACAAAAAAAGCAGATCATACTTTCTTCAGATAAACCTCCTATGGAGCTGAAAAACCTTGAAGAAAGACTTCGTTCCAGATTCGCATGGGGTGTTGCGGTAGAGATTTTTTCTCCCGACTTTGAGACCAGAATGGCGATACTTCGAAGCAAAGAAGAACGAGACGGCAAAAACATAGATAATGAAGTAATCCAATTTATCGCTACCAATATAAAGAGCAACATAAGAATGCTTGAGGGAGCTCTCAATAAGCTTTATGCAATGAGCAGGCTCAATAAAAACCAGGAAATAGATATAGATTTGGCAAAGTCGGTGCTTAAAGACATGATAACACCTGATGCGCCTACAAAAATTACTTCAGAATATATCGCTACCGTAGTTGCCGATCACTTCAATATCACTGTAGCTGAATTAAAAGCAAAAGGACGGAAAGAACCGGTAGCCACTGCAAGACATATTACGGTATACCTTTGTAGAAAGATGACCAATGATACACAGACAAAGATAGGCCAATTTTTAGGAGACAGAGATCACTCCACGATAGTCAATTCAGAGGATGTAATCACTAAGAGAATCACCTCGGACAGTGAGCTGAATCAGACGATTGAAACTATCAAAAAAAAGATTTCTCCACAATAATCCAAATTATATGGGTAATTGTCAAACATAGCGATGTTTACAAAAAATCGCAAAAAAGCAAGTGTTTACAAGGCTTTCAAGACTTTTACACTTATCCACACCCTATAATAATACTAATACTAAAATATATTTAAATATTTG
>CAUQKD010000180.1:0-5104 GCA_963518365.1 uncultured Lachnoanaerobaculum sp.
AATCCTTATTGGTTGGTTAAATTAATTTGTCCAACTTTTTGGGGTCAGTACAAAATCATGCAGCTTATTTTTATAAAGATATACCGCTTCCGCAATAGCTCCTTCAAAATCATTTTTCAGCATTTCTGCATGTTCTTTTCTTGTGATAGTTTCCAATACAGGAAATTTTTCCGGATCATACATCAGCGGAATTTGGATCTTTTCACTGTTCACTTTTACAGGTAAGTACCTTCTCTTTCCCCTGAGAAATCGCCCAAGAATGTAGCGTCGTTTGTTGTCGCAATCAAAATACAACTTCGTTTAACATCTGTTGAAAAGCGTTCATATGGAAGTCTTACCGTACTTGTTCTTGCCGAAATAAAAAGTTTAGCTTCATCAGCACTTTTCGCATTTCTAAGAGCAACAAATTCTTCAAGCTCAACAACAATCTTACCTACCAAATTACTGACGGCATCTTTCCCTTTTATATTGTTTAATGAGCAATACCATTCAGGAAACAGTGCCAGTTTTTCAATAAATGAAGTTTTTCCAACGCCCTGCACACCTGTAAGAACCATCAATTCATCAAACTTACATCCGGGATTAAACGCTCTTTTTACCATACCGACCAAGATATGTTTCATAATCCAAGAATTTAATTTTGTATCCTCTACTCCAAGATATTTGGGTAGTAATTTTGAAATATATTCTTGCCCGTCATATGGTAGCGATTCCATATACATCGCTGGTAAATTGATTGCCCTCTTATGAGCAACAAAAAGAACGGCATCTTCCATACGATTTTTAGAATACTTAATTCCAAATTCTCTTTCGATTTCAACACCGAGGATATTTATCATATGGTCATTCCATTTTCGTATTTCTAAATCAGTGTTTTTTCTCCCTTTAACTTTCCGTAAAAACGAATTGTTCTGCTGCAAGTGTCAAAGAAAACATATCCTGATAAAATATCTTGTTCTTTACAAAAACAGGGATTCACTAACACAGTTATGAGATTGGTTGTTGTATTTTTGACTTGTTCCTTATCTGTGATTTCAAGTTCCCGATCTACATAATCGATTAGCTCCAAATCATCAAATTTAAGCCAATTATTCAAGCGAGTATCCTCCTTTACTTCTGTGATAGTTATAATCCCAATATCTCTTATTTCCTCCCTGTATCGCTTTTGAAATGCTATCCTCTAAATATTTCATATATCCTTTTTCCGTTCTTCTTTTACTTCGATCTCCCATGCGATTAAGTGCAGATTTCAAAAATATGTCTTTCATCATTTCTGCATTTCCGTGAGTAAAACTGTTTAGAAAAAGAAGCAATGAAAAGTCATCTTTACTGGCGTCTCCGCTTGTATTTGTACCTTCAAATAACGCTCTTGCCCTTACGTTATATCTGCACATCGTTTCTATAACCGTATCACTGTCTGGAACACATTCAGCCGCTTCCTGATATTTTCTAATAACTTCTCTGACACTTCTTTTTGGGGAAAATAACTTGTAATATTTATCCAACTCCTTTTGTTTCAAGAGAACTTTGTTTGCAACAAAATCATTAAATTTGTAGATATTACCTGTCATAGCAATACATCTGTTTTCTTGATACATCTCCACTTTCTCAAGTTGGTTATTAAAATTCTTTTCTATTTTCCCCTTTACAAAAATGTGTAACCCTCTTCTGGATTGTGATATTTCGATATAAGTATCGTTAAAGTCCTTTATAAACATCTCAAGTTTTTTATTATCCACATTGTCCAAGTCGATACAAACAAACGGATCGTCTTTACTCAGTACAAAAGACAATCCGTCACAGCCACTACTTTTCATATTATTAACTGCCGTTTCAAAATCTGCCCAATTTTCTTTTTGATTCCAAAAATTCGATTTCAATGTTATCGGGCTTACAGGTATCTTTATGACTTTTTCCATTCCGTGCTTATCCACATTTACCATCCTTTTAAACCATAACCATTGACTACGGTCTTTTAAGTCTTGCGGAATATTTTCAATATATTTCTCACTGTTTATCATCGTAACCTCCTTTCTTTTTATTACTGATGGAAGTACAGCCTGATAAAATGATCTTGTCAGGGATGAAATACCAAGTTGTACTTTCATCTTGCCTTTGGTCTTATGGCTAAAGGCTTTTTTCTTGCATCGCCGCTTCTATTATTTCAACAATCATTCTAAGTTCATGTCTATAATCAGCGTCCAGTTCTCCATATTCCTTCACTCGTTTCAGTTCTGATAAAATTTCCTGTAGCTCACTTTTACAACTGTCTATGACATTTCTTGTAGCAAATACCTTTATAGGAGCATTAAGGATTGCATTTATCATATAATCCTGTCTGCTCAGTCCTGACATAGCAATCTTATTGAAAATAAGCTCCCTGTCTTTTCGATTTGTTCTAAATGCTATGGTTACATCTTTTTTTCTGTGATTTACAAATCGCTTGCCTTTATCCCTTTCCTTTTGTTTTCTCTCTTCTTCCAACGCTTGCCATTCTTCTTTACTCAGCAAATTTTGAGTCTTTTTCTTTTTACGATTGACAGCTTCATCATAGCTTGGAAATTTCGGTGCTTTCACTGTACTCTCCCTCCTTATTAAGCTTATCTGCCATATCCAACTGTTTATTCGGGAACATATGACTGTAATCCATCAAAACCTTAATACTTTCATGACCTGTTCTCGCCGCAATATCTACAGGTGTGAATCCCATTTCTATAAGCAGCGATATATGACTGTGTCTTAGTGCATGAAGCTTGATTTTTTTTTAACTCCCGACTTTTTTATTCCTCTTTCCATTTCCTTATTGAAATAGGTTTTACATTTAGGGAAAATCTGCTCATTCTCTGAAAAGTATTCGATTTTAAGGAAGTAATCCTGAAGCTCTCTGATTAAGAAATCAGGAAGCATTATTGTTCTCTTGCTTTTAGGGGTTTTCGGGTCTGTTATAACTTCTTCTCCGTTAATTCTCTGTGCTGATTTACAGATTCGCATTGTCTTTTTATCAAAGTCAAAATCCCCTTTTGTCAATGCTCTGAGTTCTCCTAAACGAATCCCTGTCCAATAAAGAATTTCAAAAGCATAAAATGAAATATCCTTATCTTTAACAGCTTCAATAAATTGCAGATATTCATCTTTAGTCCAGAATTCCACTTCCTCATCACTCTTTTGCTTTCCGATTCTGCCTGTAACCTTACAAGGATTTTGTCTTAGTCCGTAATACTTAACGGCATGGTTGAACATACAGCTAAGTTGTGCATGGATCGATTTCAGGTAAGTTGGCTTGTACACTTCTCCTTCCGCATTTTCAATATTCAAAAGTACATTATGTCATTTCTTAACGACTACAGGCTTTATCTCGCTGACTTTCATTCCGGTGAAAAACGGGAGTATTTTCGTTCTTATCATATGCTCCTTTGTCATCCAAGTATTAAGCCTTACAGTTCCAATCACATCGGATTTATACAGTTCAAAATAATCTTCAAATAACATATTGAGAGAACCCGACATTTTAACCGTGAAATTCCTCTCATAAGCTATTGCATCCTTCTTTGTTTCAAACCCTCTCTTCAGCTTTTTTTTGCTTTCTCCGTCCCAATCTTTGTAATAGAATGAAACGAACCATTTTCCGCTTTTTTCATCCTTATATGCCGGCACTATTTTTCCTCCTTTGCTTTGTAGATTTGTTCCATAAAGTATTTCTTATTGATTTTTCCTCTAAGGATAAGAAAGCCGTGTTCAGCAAGCTGCTTATTCATATCTCGGATGATCTTATAAGCCTGTTGCTGCGAAATATTTAGTAAATCGGCAACCTCTTTTGAAGTAAGAAATAATTTTTCCATCGTACTTTCCTCCTTTCTTTTCAGAAACTTATTTGTTTCTGTTTTAGATTATAAGTATCATTTTTATTTCTGTCAAGTCCTTTTTTATTTTTTATTTTTCTATTGAATTTTTTCTTGTTTTCGATTATAGTAATAAGAGAAACAAATTTGCTCCTAAGGAGGTGATAAAATTGAGTTTGGGTAAATTGATAAAGAAATTCCGTGAACTACGGAGAATCACTCAAAAAGCATTAGGAGACAGAACGCATTTAGATGATGTTAGAATCAGACAATATGAGCTTGATATTCGCACTCCCAAAGAGGATGTTTTGGAAAATATATCTACTGCACTCCATGTAAATAAAGAGTATTTAAAAGAACCTGATTATCCCTACACGGAACATGATTTGATGAGATTTTTGTTTAAGCTGGACGACAGCATCGAAGTCAATATAAGACCTGTTACCCTCAATGATGAAGATCCTGAATATACTACCACAGGTATTTATTTTGGTAGTGAAGCCATTCTTAGAATTAGAGGTATGCTTGAACAATGGCAAAGAATGAAGGAAAAATACGAAAATAATGAGATCACAAGAGAAGCATATGAGGATTGGAAGGCAAACTACCCCGACAGTCTAAAAAAAGATTATGTTCCTTTTGAAGAAAGTAATCTCAAACGCTTTCATAACTCTATGTCAGTCAAAGTCCCACCGGAAATAAAATAGGCACAGAAAAAGCACATAACTGAAAGATTTTTGGTCTTAAAGTCATGTGCTTTCACTATATAATTTACTGAATTAGCCCGACAAATCGTGATTTATTGATCTAATATAGGTATCGAAGATTGATTCATCTAAAGAAGTTTAATATCAAAGGACTACCTACCTATTATATAAACTTGAGCAAAAAAAAGTTTTAACACTATTCGTACATGCTAACATTTTTATATAATCTTAATATCCATTAACACTCAGCCTAAAAAATTTGCAAAGCCTTATATAAGCCTCTATGCACAATAATATTCTCTTTAAAATTAAATTTTGCAGATTCCTTTTCATACTTAAATATTATTTGATGCTTAATAGATGGATCGTTTCCAATAACACTATAATCAAATAATAATTTTAGAACCTTTTCTGCACCTCTATCTACAATTACTCCATCTTTAACCTTTTGATCATACCTTTCCACAAATTCAGATGGATTAAATGTCTGTTTTCTAATCAGAGATAAAATTGAAAATATTTCCTCATATTATGGTAGTACCGCATATCTCTCATCAA
>CAUQKD010000181.1:0-5070 GCA_963518365.1 uncultured Lachnoanaerobaculum sp.
TAGCATAATAGGAGGAAAATATGGCAAAGTTAAAAATTACATTGGTTAAGTCTCCTATCGGTGCTATCCCAAAGCAGAGAGCAACTGTAGAAGCACTTGGTTTGAGAAAGTTAAACAAGACAGTTGAGATGCCTGATAATGATGCTGTAAGAGGTATGATTTGGCATGTAAGACATCTTGTAAAAGTTGAAGAAGTCTAAAGAAGGAGGTGTAGTGATGGATTTATCTAATTTACAGCCTGCATTAGGCTCAAAGCACAGCGATAATTTCAGACGTGGGCGTGGACATGGTTCAGGTAACGGTAAGACTGCCGGTAAGGGTCACAAGGGTCAGAAGGCGCGTTCAGGACCTACAAGACCGGGATTTGAAGGCGGTCAGATGCCTTTATACAGACGTATACCGAAGAGAGGATTTACAAATCGTAACTCTAAGGATATCGTAGCTGTAAACATTTCAGTTCTTGATCGTCTTGAGGACGGCGTTGAGGTTACTCCTGATACATTATTGGTTGCCGGAATTATAAGACATACAAGAGACGGAGTTAAGCTTTTAGGCAACGGTTCAGTGACAAAGAAATTTACTGTTAAGTACATTGCTGTTAGTGAAAGTGCAAAAGCTAAGATTGAAGCTGCAGGCGGAACTTGTGAGGTGATCTAATGCTCACAACACTCCTAAATGCATTTAAAGTAAAGGATGTACGAAAGAAGCTTCTGTACACATTTATAATGCTGGTAATTATTCGCTTCGGCAGTAATTTACCTATACCGGGTGTGAATACAACTTATTTCAAAGATTTCTTTGAAAAACAAGCCGGAGATGCGTTCGGATTTTTCAACGCCATCACCGGTGGATCATTTGAAAGTTTGAGTGTGCTGGCACTTAGCATCACTCCTTATATTACTAGTTCTATCATAATACAGCTTTTGACCATTGCAATTCCGGCACTTGAGGAATTACAACAGGATGGTGAAGACGGAAGAAAAAAGATAGTTGAATATACAAGATATTTGACTGTCGCACTAGCCCTATTACAGTCTTCAGCCATGGCGATCGGATTCGGTAGACAAGGACTTTTAATACATTTTGGAATAAAGAGTGTAGTTGTAGCCATAGTTACAATGACGGCAGGTAGTGCATTTTTGATGTGGATTGGAGAAAGAATTACAGAGAACGGAGTAGGAAACGGTATTTCAATAGTACTTCTTCTGAATATTCTTGCTTCATTACCATCTGACTTTAACAATCTTTATGTGAGATTCTTAAAGGGACAGACAGTAGCTAAGATGGTGGTTGCCGCAGCTATTATAATAGCCTTTATAGTAGCGATGGTTGTATTTACCATTGTATTGCAGGATGCTGAAAGAAGAATTCCTGTACAGTATTCATCCAAAACGCAGGGTAGAAGAAGTGTGGGTGGAACATCATCAAATATTCCGCTTAAAGTAAATACTGCAGGTGTTATTCCTGTGATTTTCGCTTCTTCAATATTCTCTACACCTATAGTTATTGGCCAATTCTTGCAAGTTAATAACGGTTCAATAATAGGTGAGATATTAACATATATGAATTCGTCAATGTGGTTTAAGCCTGAAGCTCCGAAGTATTCAATCGGACTTATAGTTTATATCATTTTGATTATCTTATTTGCGTATTTTTATACATCAATTACTTTTAACCCGCTTGAGGTTGCTAATAATATGAAGAAGTCGGGCGGTTTTATACCGGGAATCAGACCGGGTAAGCCGACCAGCGACTATTTCTCAAAGATATTAAGTTATATAATCATTATAGGTGCTGTAGGACTTATAATAGTATGTATCATCCCTATAATAATTTCAGGATTGTTCAATATCAGTAGACTTTCGTTTACCGGAACATCTCTGATAATTATTGTCGGTGTAGTCCTTGAGACATTAAAAGCAATTGAATCATTAATGCTTGTAAGAAATTACAGAGGATTCTTATTAGACTAATCATCTTACGAAAAACCACTGGGGGTATATTCTTCAGGGGTTTTTCGTGGTTACTAACAAAATTTGGGGAGATACACCATGAAGATTATTATGTTAGGTGCACCGGGTGCCGGAAAAGGTACACAGGCAAAGAGAATTGCAAAAAAGTATAATATACCGCATATATCCACAGGCGATATATTCAGAGCAAATATAAAAGAAGGAACCGAGCTTGGAAAGAGAGCAAAAGAGTATATGGATAAGGGAGAGCTTGTTCCTGACGACATCACTATCGGAATGCTTCTTGACAGAATACATAAGTCAGACTGCAAAGACGGCTTTGTACTTGACGGTTTCCCAAGAACAATACCGCAGGCGAAATCTTTGACTGAGGCTTTATCAAAGCTTAATGAGAAAATTGATTATGCTATAAATATAGATGTTCCGGACGAGTCGATTATTACAAGGATGAGCGGCAGAAGAGCTTGCTTAAGCTGTGGAAGTACATATCATATAAAGTACTCCGCACCGAAGAAGGAAAATATATGTGATAATTGCGGCAGTGAACTTGTTATTAGAGATGATGACAAGCCGGAAACTGTAAAGAAAAGACTTGATGTATATCATAAGCAGACACAGCCTTTGATAGACTACTATGACAATGAGAAAATACTTGCAAGTGTAGACGGTACAAAGGATATGGAAGAAGTGTTTTTAGACATTATTGCGGTTTTGGGATAGATTGTGAGGATTAAGATGGCGGTAACAATAAAATCTGAAAGGGAAATACAGTTAATGAGAGAGGCCGGTGAAATACTGGCAAAAACTCATGAAGAACTGGAAAAGGCATTGCATGCAGGCATGAGCACATATGAAGTAAACAAAATCGGAGACGAAATAATAAGGTCATACGGTTGTGTTCCTTCATTTTTGAACTACAACGGCTACCCTGCTTCAATATGTGTATCTGTAAATGAAGAAGTGGTACACGGTATTCCGTCAAAGAAAAGAATTTTAAGAGACGGAGATGTAGTAAGTCTGGATGCAGGTGTTATTTGGAAAGGCTACCATTCAGATGCTGCCAGAACCCATATAATAGGCGAAGGAAGCGAAGAGGCAAAGGCACTTGTAAAGGTAACAAAAGAGTGCTTTTTTGAGGGAATCAAGTACGCGATTGCAGGTAATCACCTTAATGATATCTGTAAGGCTATAGGCACATATGCAAAGGACAGAGGATACGGTGTTGTAAGAGATTTGGTGGGTCACGGTATCGGTACACATCTTCACGAAGACCCTGAGGTTCCTAACTTTGATATGAAGAGAAAGGGAATCAAATTACAGGCGGGTATGACACTTGCCATAGAGCCTATGATTACAGCGGGAAGAGACGAAGTGGTATGGCTTGATGATGACTGGACGGTTGTTACAGATGACAACTCACTTGCGGCACATTATGAAAATACTATTTTGATAACTGACGGTGAGCCTGAGATTCTTTCTTTAAGAAAATTATGATAAATATAGGTGATATCGTAGTATCGATAGCGGGTCATGACAGAGGAGAGTATTATCTGGTTATAGAATGTGACAAAGATTTTATCTATGTTGCGGACGGCAGATTAAAGACTCTTGACAAGCCGAAGAAAAAGAACATAAAGCATGTAAGCAGGCTTGGAAAAAGTGATGAATTTATTGATATTAAGAACAGTGATGATAACTTTAACGACGTTAAGTTAAAATATCTCTTGAAAAATTGGAGGAGTAAATGTCTAAATCAGACGTTATAGAGATTGAGGGAACAGTTGTTGAGAAGTTACCTAATGCAATGTTTCAGGTAGAACTTGAAAACGGACATCAGGTATTGGCACATATCAGCGGCAAACTCAGAATGAACTATATTAGAATTTTGCCGGGTGATAAAGTTACTATCGAATTGTCTCCATATGATTTGACAAAGGGACGAATCATTTGGCGTGATAAATAAATAAAGACCTTGCATATTATATTAGCTGATGATATAATATTATGGCGTCTTTATTAGTAGCGATGAAAGGAGAGTTACAATGAAGGTCAGATCTTCAGTGAAACCGATTTGCGAAAAATGCAAAATTATCAAGAGAAAAGGTTCCATCAGAGTAATTTGTGAGAACCCAAAGCACAAGCAGAGACAAGGTTGATCTGCATAGGAATAAGGAGGAAGTAGGTAAATGGCTCGTATAGCAGGCGTTGATTTACCAAGAGAAAAGCGTGTTGAGATTGGTTTGACATATATCTATGGTATAGGTCTTACAAGTTCAAGGCGTATCTTGAAAGAGGCTAATGTAAATCCTGATACAAGAGTAAAGGATCTTACAGACGATGAAGTAAAAGAGTTGGCACAGGTTATTTCCGATACTCAGATGGTAGAAGGTGATCTTAGAAGAGAGATCGCAATGAACATCAAGAGACTTCAGGAAATAGGTTGTTATCGTGGCATTCGTCATAGAAAGAATCTTCCGGTTCGTGGACAGAAAACTAAGACAAATGCAAGAACACGTAAGGGTCCAAGAAAGACAGTAGCAAACAAGAAGAAATAATAAGTGATGCACTTATATTTTTTCGAAAAGTAATTTTCGCTGTATGTTTTAAAAACAGGAGCGTAGTAAAGTTTGAAAAGGTAGGTTAGTTTAATGGCAAAGAATGCGTCCACCAAGAAGGTGACAAAGAAGCGCGTAAAGAAAAACGTTGAACGCGGACAGGCACATATTCAGTCATCATTTAACAATACAATTGTTACATTAACTGATACCCAGGGTAATGCAATATCATGGGCAAGTGCCGGTGGTCTAGGATTTAGAGGTTCAAAGAAATCTACTCCATATGCGGCATCTATGGCTGCAGAAACTGCTGCAAAGGCAGCTTTAGTACATGGACTTAAGTATGTAGATGTTATGGTAAAGGGACCCGGTTCAGGAAGAGAAGCAGCTATTCGTGCGTTGGCTGCATGTGGAATAGAAGTAACAAGTATTAAGGATGTGACTCCGGTACCACATAATGGATGTCGTCCACCAAAACGCAGAAGAGTCTAATAGGAGGTACTAAAAGTGGCAATTAATAGAGTTCCCGTTCTTAAAAGATG
>CAUQKD010000182.1:0-5065 GCA_963518365.1 uncultured Lachnoanaerobaculum sp.
TCATCAAAGGAATATTTAATTTAATATTCTTTGTTAAATATGTAGAAATATCAATCTGATTTCCTATAACTTCCGAATATGCCGGTTGCAATAATACATCATCAAATGTGATGCCTTCCCCTATGATTCTTGCCACTGCTTTTTCTCCTTTTTCGGATACAATAGTACCGGTCTTTAGTGATATTTTAAAAACCGAAAGTACTAATAAACAATAATTATTTTTCTCACTAGTCTAACAAATACAAACTATACTGTCAATCTTTAGAGTCTATACTCATTCCGATATCATTTCTCATATATTTGTTTTCAAAGTCTATTAACTTTGTTGCCTCATAGGCCTTATCTCTTGCCTCTTTTAAAGTAGGCGCCTTTGCCGTGATACCTAAGACTCTGCCTCCGTTTGTAAGTACATCACCGTTTACTTTTTTTGTACCTGCGTGAAATGCAAATATATCAGTCCTTCCTTCAAAGTTTTCAAGTCCCGATATTTTCTTACCCCTTTCATACTCAAGCGGATAACCGTCAATTGCAAGGACTACACAGACTGCCGCGTTATTCTCAAACTTAAGATCAATCTTATCCAGACATCCGTCAATACATGCCTCAAATACATCTATAATGTCGTTTTCCATCCTCGGAAGCACTACCTGAGTCTCAGGGTCACCGAATCTGGCATTGTACTCAAGCACCTTTACACCGCTCTTTGTAAGCATCAGTCCGTAGAAGATAATTCCTTTAAACTCTCTGCCCTCGGCTCTCATCGCATCCACTGTCTTTTGATAGATATTCTCCTTACAGTATCTGTCTATATCCTCGGTATAGAAAGGACTTGGGCTGAATGTTCCCATTCCGCCTGTATTAAGTCCCTCGTCACCGTCCTTTGCTCTCTTGTGGTCCTGTGCCGAAGTCATAAGAGCATAGTTAGTACCGTCTACAAATGAGAGTACGCTCACCTCTCTTCCTTCCAAGAACTCTTCTATAACTATGGTATTTCCGGCATCGCCGAAACTCTTATCAATCATAAGCTCTTCGATACCCGATTTTGCTTCTTCAAAAGTTTTACAAATCAATACTCCCTTACCTAGCGCAAGTCCATCAGCCTTTAAAACTATAGGATAATTTACAGTCTCCAAATATTTAAGTGCTTTTTGCGGATCGTTAAAGTTTTCATATGCCGCTGTAGGTATACCGTACTTTTTCATCAGGTCCTTTGAAAACGCCTTTGAACCCTCCAATACGGCTGCATTCTTTCTCGGACCGAATACCCTGAGTCCCTCAGCTTCAAACCTGTCGACTATACCTCCTACAAGCGGGTCGTCCATACCTACTACAGTCAAATCAATCTTTTCTTTCTTTGCAAATTCGGCAAGTTTGTCAAAGTCCATAACCGATATTGCTACATTTGTTGCAATATCAGCTGTGCCTGCATTTCCCGGTGCCACATAGATTTTCGGATTTTTCTTACTCTGTGCCAATTTTTTTACAATGGCATGCTCTCTGCCGCCTCCGCCTACAACCAATATCTTCATAAAACTTCTCCATTTGCAATCATTTCAACAGCTTTCGGTAAAATAATCCACTCCGCCTCTTCCATCACTCGTCTTTGTAAGGTCTTTGCATCATCGCCCGGCAATACATTTACAGCCTTTTGAATTATTATCTTGCCCGTGTCTATTCCGGCATCCACAAAATGCACTGTGGCACCGGTTACCTTGACACCCCTTTGTAATGCCGCCTCATGTACCTTAAGTCCGTAATAGCCTTTACCGCAAAAACTCGGTATCAGTGAAGGATGAATATTGATTATCTTATTTTCAAATGCGTCCACTATATCCTTTGAGATATTTACCAAAAATCCTGCCAGTACTATAAGGTCTGGATTTTGACTCTTCAGTTCATCAAGCAGTGCCTTATTAAAATCATCTCTGTTTTTAAAGTTCTTTGGCGATATACATTTACTCTCTATCCCTACATTTTTTGTTCTTTCAAGCGCATAGGCATCCGCATTATTTGAGATAACCGACTTTATTCTTACATTTTTTATACTGCCGTCTTCTATTGCCTTTATGATGGCGGCAAGATTGGTGCCGCCACCTGAAACTAAACATACGATATCAAACATAGACTCTCCTATATAAGCTCTACACCCTTTGTTCCTCTATCAATATATCCTATTTCAAAGGCTTTCTCTCCCGCCTTATCTATTGCTTTTAAAGTTTTTTCAACGTCGTCTTTATCTACCGCTATTACCATACCTAGGCCCATATTGAAGGTGTTATACATCATCTCTTCACTTATATTTCCCTTTTTTGCCATAAGCTTGAATATAGCCGGTACTTCATAAGAATCTTTTTTTACTACCGCTCTTTTATCTTCCGTCAACATTCTTGGAATATTCTCATAGAATCCGCCGCCTGTGATATGTGAGCAGGCCTTTATCTTTACACCCGATTCTCTTACACTCTTTAATGCCTTCACATATATTTTTGTAGGAGCCAAAAGCACCTCTCCCAAAGTCTTATCAAGTTCCTTGTAGTAGGTATCAAGTGATTCCTTTGTCATATCAAAGACCTTTCTTACCAATGAAAAGCCGTTTGAATGTACTCCGCTTGAGGCAATACCGATAAGTACATCGCCTTCCTTCAAATCTTTGCCGTCTATAAGGTCACATTTGTCGGCCAATCCTACGCAAAAACCTGCAAGGTCATATTCATCCATAGGATAAAATCCCGGCATTTCGGCAGTCTCTCCGCCGATCAATGCGGCACCTGACTGTACACATCCGTCTGCCACTCCTTTTACAATGGTGGCTATCTTTTGCGGTTCATTCTTACCACAGGCTATATAGTCAAGGAAGAATAGAGGCTCACCGCCTGCACAGGCCACATCATTCACACACATAGCCACACAGTCAATACCTATAGTGTCATGCTTGTCCATAAGAAAAGCCAGCTTAAGCTTGGTACCTACCCCGTCGGTTCCTGAAAGAAGAACAGGTTCTTCCATATTCTTAATCTTACTAAGTGAAAATGCACCTGAGAAACCTCCAAGCCCTCCAAGGACCTCGGCTCTCATCGTCGACTTTACATGCTCCTTCATCAACTCTACAGCCTTATAACCTGCTTCGATATCCACACCGGCACTCTTGTAATCCATATTACCTCCAATATACAAAACAAAAACTTACAACGAAACAACTGCTATATGAAGTTTAGCCCTTCAAAAAAGCATCCACTCCTACACTCTTTAACTTACCGTCTTTAGCCTCAACCTCTTTTGCCATCTCATCACTGAATCTTTCAAGCTTATCAAAAAGCTCACTATCATTAAGAGCAAGTATCTTTGTTGCAAGTATTCCCGCATTCTTCGCTCCGTTGATTGCTACGGTTGCCACAGGTATACCTCCCGGCATCTGCACTATTGAGTAAAGTGAGTCCACTCCGCCAAGGTCCGATGTCTTTATAGGAACTCCTATTACAGGAAGTGGTGTAAGTGCCGCACACATTCCGGGAAGATGTGCCGCCTTACCGGCTCCTGCAATCACCACTTTAATGCCTCTGCCCTTAAGCTCCCTTGCCCATTTAAAGAATATATCTGGCTCACGGTGTGCGGATATTATATTGTACTCATACTCTATCCCCATCTTTTCAAGGAAATCTCCTGCCGCTCTCATTGTCGACAAATCGGAATCGCTGCCCATCACTATTGCTACTTTGCTCATAGTTTCTCCTTTATTCATTCAATATTTCACTACCCTCAAGCACAAACTTTCCGTCTCTTATAATATATGTGTGAGAACCGTCAGGCTCGTTGGTATATATATATCCCAGCTCTGCAAGAGGGATTGTTATATCGGTGTGGCAGTTAAAGTATGCCTTTTTGATATTGGTCTTTCTTATTATGGAACATTCGTTATCTCTTGCCGTTATCGCCTTGCCGTCAGGATTGTATGTGATATTGTCCTCCTCATGTGAATAGCAGGTATCACCAAAAGCAAAATGCGGACCCATCTTTTCTGCTATCAAAATAGGCATTTTCTCAAATATGTCATATTTTTTTGCCACATTGTATGCAATCACATTGGTACCTATAGCAAATTCACCCATAGGAAGACTATTATGTCCTTTCAGAACGGCATCATCAATTATTCTTTTGTTGTCTTCTTCACTTTCAAAGTTTTCACAGGTATAGTCCTCAATCATTCCGTCCCCAACTTTTATACAAAGATTCTTAAGATGATAACCTGAAAGAAATACATCCTTTACAAAAAGTGTACCTTCAGTACCCTTAAGCACAGGTGATGTGAATACCTCTCCCACAGGAATATTTACATCCGCCCCGCAGTTTTCAAAATTGGTCTCCTTAGTCGCATCTTTAAGCTCATGCAGTTTTATGGTAAGAGATGTCTTATTACCCTCACCGCCTACTATACTTACCGTATCCGCCTTATCCAGTGCATCAATAATTTTTTGCTGTGCATCTTTATATTTTGTTGCATCCAATGTATTGATTCTTATAATATCATCAAAAATATTTGAATAAATCTTTTCATCTTCTGCAATACTTGGAAGCGGCCATGCTATTATACAAAATGCGGTACCTGAAGTATCAATATACTCATCCTGTAAAAGCATCAGTTCATTTCTGTAATTTGTCATCAGATTGTTCTGCTTTTCACCAAATTCATTGGCACATTTCTTCTTTACAGGTAAAAACTCCATCTCACCGAACGATTCCATCAAAGCCGGGCCGCCATACTTTGACATATCTCCCTTTATCTCTTCAAATGTTCTTTTACACACTTCAAGCTTTCTGTCAAGGTAAGCCTTCTTTGTAAATATATTCATATCAAACTTGTGGTCATACTCAAACTGTCTGTTTACTCCGCCGCTACATATCCCTCTGTTTTTTACAGGTGATATATCTGCAAGCCTGTACGGCTTTCTTTGCAGCACCACTTCAAAGCCCATATCCTCAAAGAAAATAACGGCTTCTTTTACTATTCTTTCAAATCCGATATTGTAAATCAGTGATACAACACTTCTCTTTGATATATCTTTTTGCA